>NZ_JASHIV010000030.1:0-48933 GCF_030733525.1 Bacillus sp. MMSF_3328
AAAGTGCCCAAAAACAAAACCAAAACGATGGTGGAGTGGGAATCTTGACAGTTTCGTTCATATCAGGAGGCTCAGCGCCGCCCCGCGGAAAGCGAAGTGCCTGGAACGGAAATCACCGCCCCCATTCAAAAAGATACTCCGTATTTTCAACAAAAAAGCGACCCTGATACACACAGGCCCGCTTTTCCCCATTCATCAGGCTGGCGTATAACCGTAAGCCTCCATCTTGGCAAAAATCGTTTTCAGCTTCGGATTGCCCTCACCGACCACTTCATCGCCGATCAAAACGACCGGATAAAACATATCCTCCTCAATCACCCGCATCGCAAAGTCCCTCTTTGACTCATCATCAGGAGGATTATGTATATCCACATAACTGATGGAAAAAGGCTGATCAGCAAACTTCCGGCTGACCGCAGCCTCCAGCCATTCATACGTCTCTTTAGATGATGGCAGATTCACACAGCTTGGGCATAACTGCTCTGCCCCGTATACAACGATTTCAACTGACCTTCTGTCCATTTTTTCCACCCCTTTATGTCTATTTTAACTGATGGAAGTTTAATATTCATATAGAAAAAAAATTAACGATTATTGGATTTGGGGATTGGGGAATAGATTTTTGGCTCGACAGTGATTATAATAAGAGTAGGAAAGGAGTCGATTTTAATGGAACAAGATATCATTTCAGATGTTCAGGAAGTATTAGATAAATTGCGTCCGTTTCTTCTTCGCGATGGAGGAGACTGTGAATTGGTTGATGTAGAAGATGGCATTGTTAAGCTTCGTTTACTTGGAGCTTGCGGCAGCTGCCCTAGTTCAACCATTACTTTAAAAGCAGGGATTGAACGTGCTCTTTTAGAAGAAGTTCCTGGAGTTGTCGAAGTAGAACAGGTATTCTAAAGAAATTCCAATAATAAAGCGATCACGCCTCGGGCGGATCGCTTTTTTTTATGGGAATCTCAGCTCTTGCATATTAACGGCCTGAAACTGCATGCCGGGATACTGTACTGCCCTTTTGATCAATGGATAGGCGCAGCACATCCATCTGCGGCAGTATCCTGCTGAGAGCATCTGCAGCTTGATCTCCCTTTTCAGGGGCAATGAAGCAAACCACTGCAGGCCCCGCTCCGCTCAAGGCGGTTCCGAAGACGCCAAGAGCTGCTGCTTTCTCTTCAATCATGTCAAGATGGGGAACAAGCTTCCTCCTGTAGGGCTGGTGATACAAATCTTTCTGCATCATCTTCCCAGCCAGCTCATAATTGCCCTGAAGAAGAGCAGCAATGAGTAGATTGGCCGCAGCGCCGGCCTGAACCGACTCCTGGTGGGTCAAGCTTGCCGGAAGAGCCCCCCTCGATTCTTTTGTCAGCAGCTCCTCCTGGGGAACGACTGCCAGCACCTCAATGCCAAGATGTTGGAAAGCGGCTGCCAGCACCTCTTCCCCTGTCTGATAACCAATCACCAGCCCGCCAAAGAGAGAGGCCCCCACATTGTCCGGATGCCCCTCCATCCGCCCTGCGATGGACAGCTTTTCATGCCGGGAAAGCCCTAAGCCGCATAACGAGTCAGCCAGTTCAATACCGGCGACAATGGCTGCTCCGCTTGAACCAAGCCCCCTGGCCAGGGGAATGTCGCTTTTCACCCTTAAAATACAGGGCGGGAGATCCGCTGAATAATGTTCGGCTGCCTTCTTTGCAGCCTGGACAATCAGATGCCGGCTGTCCCTTGGGAAGCCCTCCAGGCAGCTGCTTTCAGGCACGACCTCCCATTGGCCGGCACGCTCTGCTTCAACCGTCAAATATAGACTCAGGGCAAGGCCGACAGAATCAAAGCCAGGCCCAAGATTGGCCGTACTTGCCGGCACCCTGATGGTAAGCATCTCTCCCTCCATCATGTATGCACGGCTCCCCTGATATGGCCCGCAACCGCTTCAAGCTCGTTTGGAAGAAGGATCGGCTTCACAAGGCTTGTATCGATTGCGGTGTTCGGATCTTTCAGCCCGTTCCCTGTAAGAACTGCAACAACTCTGCTGCCATGCGGTATTTCCCCTTGGCGCAGCTTTTTATAGATGCCGGCCAGCGATGCACAGGAAGCCGGCTCTGCAAAAATGCCCTCTGAAGCTGCAAGCTTGCGGTATGCCCCAAGGATTTCCGTATCGCTGACTTCATCGATTTTCCCTTCTGACTCGTCCCTCGCATCCACGGCCAGCTGCCAGCTCGCCGGGTTTCCGATCCTGATGGCGGTAGCGATTGTTTCGGGCTCTGCAAAGATTCTGTCATGGACAATGGCCGCCGCCCCTTCCGCCTCAAAGCCAAACATCCTTGGAAGGCCGGTCTGTTTTGCGCGGTTGTACTCTTTAAAGCCTTTCCAGTAGGCACTGATATTTCCGGCATTGCCTACAGGGATTGCGAGAATATCAGGGGCACTCCCAAGCTGGTCGCAAATCTCGAAGGCAGCCGTTTTCTGCCCTTCCAGCCTGTATGGATTGACAGAATTCACAAGAGTGACAGGCTCCGTTTCGCTGATGCTGCGGACCATGGCAAGAGCCTCGTCAAAATTGCCTTCAATTGATATAATTTCCGCTCCGTACATGATTGCCTGTGCAAGCTTACCCATGGCAATCTTGCCTTCAGGAATGACAACTATGCATCTCATCCCGGCCCTTGCCGCATATGCTGCCGCTGCGGCAGATGTATTCCCTGTTGATGCACAAATGACCGTACTGCTGCCGGCTTCCTTTGCTTTGGCAACAGCCATGACCATGCCGCGGTCCTTGAATGAGCCGGTCGGATTGCTGCCCTCCGTTTTCACATACAGTTCGATGCCCCATTCCTGGGATATCCGGTTCAGCTTGATCAGCGGTGTATTGCCTTCATTCAGGGAGAGCATCGGTGTTTCATCATTCACCGGCAGATATTCCTTGTAGGCAGACAAAAGTCCTTCCCATCGCATCAGCTTCCACTCCCCTCTACTCTGTATGAGCTCTCAATCGTTTTTACAGCAGGCAGGTCCTCTAAGCTGGACAGGATGTCCTCATAATCCTTCAAAGAAGATTGATGGGTGACGAGGACGATTTCGGCCAGCCCCTTTTCTTCAACAGGCAGCTGCAGGATTTTTTCAAGACTGACGGAATGCTTGGAAAAAATAGATGTCAATTCGCCAAAGACACCCACTTCATCTTTAACATGAAGCCGCAGGAAGTATTTAGAGTATATTTCGGACGGGTCTTTAAGCTTCTTCGGATACTGCGGGCTGACAGCGCTCTTCCCGTTCACGCCCAGCCTCAGATTTTTCATGACACCGACAAGGTCCGAGACAACTGCTGTAGCAGTCGGCAGGCTCCCTGCACCAGGGCCGTAAAACATCGTTTCTCCAACCGCTTCCCCGTATACATAGACTGCATTATACTCATTATTCACCCCGGCAAGCGGATGGGATTCTGCCAAAAGCGCCGGCTGCACGCTGACCTCAACCTTCTCCCCTTCGCGGTGGGCAATGCCGATCAGCTTCATAGTATAGCCGAGCTGCTTTCCGTACTGCAGATCTTCTTCCGTTACCCCTGTGATTCCTTTTACTTTCACATCATCCAGATCAACTTTCATCGAGAAGCCGAGTGTGGCCAGGATCGCCATTTTCCTTGCAGCATCCAGCCCCTCCACATCTGAGGTCGGGTCGCTTTCGGCGTATCCGAGCTCCTGGGCTTCCTTCAGCACATCTTCATAGGCGCTGCCATCCTGGCTCATCTTCGTTAAAATATAATTGGTTGTCCCATTAACGATGCCCATCATTTTAGTTATCCGGTCAGAGGCCAATCCATCTGCAAGCCCTCTTAAAATAGGGATTCCCCCGGCAACACTGGCTTCATAAAACAAATCGCAGCCATTTTCTGAAGCAGCAGTCAAAAGCTCCGAACCGTACAATGCCATTAAATCTTTATTGGCTGTTACAATATGCTTTTTATTCGCAAGCGCCTTAAGGAGATGCTTCCTTGTATCCTCAATCCCCCCCATGACCTCAATGATAATATCGATATCCGGATCATCAATAATTTCCTCCGGGCTTCCTGTGAGCAGGGAGGCTTCAATATCCACTTCGCGCTGCTTATTCAAATCCTGCACCAGCACTTTTTTAACCTCAACCGGACAGCCTACCTGATGCATCAGCTTATCCTGGTGGTTTTTAATGATTTTCACAACACCTGATCCGACAGTTCCCAATCCTAACAACCCAACTGAAATAGCTTCCACTCTATATCCCCCTCACCGTTGTTCTTTTTAGGTGTACACTTGTATTTGTATAGTAGACATTATAGAATTTGGCAGATAATTTTACAATAGGAAATATTCAGAATTATATTTGTGGAATCGCTTACTGTGCTGAGACTGTAAGTGTTTGGCGATTTGAGATTTTTTCTTTTAGACGAAGGCTGTGTAGTGGATTATAGCTTACATGGATGAAAATCTATGGCATGTTGCCCCCTGTCCATGACACTAGGGTTTTCGCTCTGTCATGTAAGGGGCTTTTTCGGAATACATGTCATGTGCTTTTTTCGCTCGGTCATGTGTCCAGTGGCTCCTCCCGGATACATGACACCTCTATTTTTTACTTGGTCATGTATCCAGTAGCTTTTTCGGGGTACATGACATTTGTTTTTTTCGCTCGACCATGTATCCAGTGACTCCTCCCGGATACATGACACCTCCATCTTTTACTCCGTCATGTATCCAGTAGCTTTTTCGGGGTACATGACACCCGTTTTTTTCGCTCGGTCATGTATCCAGTGACTCCTCCCGGATACATGACACCTCCACTTTTTACTCGGTCATGTATCCAGTAGCCTTTTCGGGGTACATGACACCCGTTTTTTTCGCTCGGTCATGTATCTAGTGACTCCTCCCGGATACATGACACCTCCATTTTTTACTCGGTCATGTATCCAGTAGCCTTTTCGGGGTACATGACACCCGTTTTTTTCGCTCGACCATGTATCCAGTGACTCCTCCCGGATACATGACACCTCCATTTTTTACTCGATCATGTATCCAGTAGCTTTTTTGGGATACATGACATCCGCTTTTTTCGCTCGGTCATGTGTCCAGTGGCTCCTCCCGGATACATGACACCTCTATTTTTTACTCCATCATGTATCCAGTAGCTTTTTCGGAGTACATGACACCCGGTTTTTCGCTCGGTCATGTATCCAGCGGCTCCTCCCGGATACATGACACCTCCATTTTTTACTTGGTCATGTGTCCAGTGGCTCCTCCCGGATACACGACATTGAAATTCATGATCTGACTTACTCCTGACAATCGTATGGAAACACCAGCCTGTATCTCCGCCAATAGCAATATCCCCCTCCGCAGCCCGGCCACTCCTCCACTAAACCAAAAGCCCGGCAAAAAGCCGGGCCTCCTTCAATCATTAAATATGTACCGGCGTTTTTGCCTGCTTGCCTGATAAAACAAGATTGATGTTTTCGGCGCAAAGCCTGGCCATCTCCATTCTGGTTTCCGTGCTGGAGCTGCCGATATGCGGAAGGGCGACAACATTGGACAGACTGAGGAGAGGATGGTCCTTTCCAATTGGTTCTTTTACAAAGACGTCAAGCCCGGCTCCGCTGATTTCCCCATCAAGAAGAGCACGGTAAAGTGCGTCTTCATCCACAATGGCGCCGCGGCCTGCATTAATGAAAATGGCGGAGTTCTTCATTCTTCGGAAGGCCTCTTCGGTGAAAAGATTTTTCGTCGACTCATTCAGCGGTGCAAGGCATACAACATAATCCGACTGCTCGCACAGCTCCTCGAATGAAGCGTAGACAGCTCCGAGCTTTTCTTCCGCCTCAGGCCTTCTTGATCTGTTATGATAAAGGATGTTCATGTCAAATCCTTTTGCCCGCTTTGCCACAGCCTGGCCGATATTCCCCATTCCAACAATCCCGATGGTCTTATGATGGATATCCTGGCCGGCAAGAAGGAGCGGACTCCAGCTCTTCCATTTCCCCTCTTTCACATATTCTGCGCTTTCCGTGATCCTCCGGGCTGCCGCCATTAATAAAGCAAAGGTCAGATCAGCTGTAGTATCAGTAAGCACATCAGGGGTATTCGCCACAGTGATCCCTTTTTCCGCTGCAGCCTTCACATCAATATTGTCATAACCGACTGCAAGGTTGGCTACAACCTTCAATCGGTGCGCTTCCGCCAGCAAATCACCATCTATGGAATCTGAAAGCATCGTAAGCAGCGCCGATGCCTCTTTAGCCTTTTCCCTGAGAACCTCTGCCGGAACAGGTATGTCTTCCTTATCCCACATCTCCACATGATAATGCTCTTTTAAGCCGGAAATCGTTTCTTCCGGCAGCTTTCTTGTAATATACACTCTATCCTTCATCAATCATATGCCTCCCAGCAGTTTGCCGTAAAAGTTCAGTACCTCCCCATTATAAAAGGAAGAAATGGCAATTCAAAGGAAAAGCCCTTTCACAGCTCTGCTGAGTCCGCTATCATTTCAGCCAGTCTACAGGAGGGAGTTTCATTTTGGCAGCAGGGACTTCTGCCATCTCAAAAAACTTTCCCAGAAACTCTTCATGGTCGCCTGTATGCTGCAGGAAACGGCCCAGCTGCTCTTCTGAAAGATGCCTTTGATGCTCTGTCGGATTCCCATAATAATTCTCAATGCACTCAAAATAGTGAAGCGGGAACAGAAGGCGTGCATACAGCAGCCGCCACGAAAAAGAGGTCAGCGGCTCAACTGTCTGGTACTCCTTCAGATACTGTGATAGCCCTGGCTGATAAGTTTTGATGTTCCGGAAGTACCTTTCCCTGGACCATTCTGCCAGATCGCGGCTTGCATGATCAAAGACCCAGTCAAACGGGCTTTTGATCAGATAATCATCACTTCCCCATGTGGAGGAAACAAAACGCTCATGGCAGACAGTCCCGCTGTCCGCAGGCCCTGGCTCATCATCCAGCTCTGCATCAGCCAGATATTGGATGGAGTTCTCGGCAAGGCCCATATAGTAGGGGAATGTTTCCAGAAACATCCGGTCCAGTTCATGCTCCGGCTGCTGAAAAAGCATGCTATTCCAAACCTTCTCCATCTGATCCAGCCTCTTTTCCCAGAGCTGCTTCCACTGCCCGATCCTGCTTGTCCGGGTGATCGGTGAGGAAATAAGCCTGCCGCGATAATGGAACTTGGCAAGCTTCCTGCCAGACTGATAGCCTTTGCGCGGCTGGGCATTCGGGCACTTCAATACACAATAGCTCTTTTGCTCCCACACACTTGAGTGTTTACCTTCAGTTGTCTGCAGGAAAGTGCTTACAGTCTTATCGCCGGTTTGCTGCAGATGGCTGGCAATCAGGCTAAGCTCCGCCAGATCCTCTTCCTCCAGGCCAACCTCCATCGGTATATAAAGCTGGTTATCCTTTTTGAACGCTTCATGCAGCCCGATTCTCAATTCTTCCTCCGCCTGTATGCCAAAATGTTGTTTAAGCATTTGCCTGAGCATAGAAACACCTCTTCATTCGCTAATCGCTTATATCTCATTTATATGTGCCCGCCGCAAAAACTTGTTTGTTTCTTGCATAACCCATGCCTTCAGGGAAAAAATGAAGTAGACAGGCCACGGGAGCCGCATGTCCTGTTTAGGTATATTTGCGGCTGTGCCGGTATATACATTAGAAAAAAACAAGAAAAGGTGAGGCAAATGTCTGAAGAACAAAAAGAAGTTGTTGACCTGACAGAACAGACAGCCCGCAGATGGCTGCTTGAAAGAGGGGTAACCGTACAGGATATCGCAGATTTAGTTTTCTTTCTTCAGGAAAAGTACCACCCTAATCTTGAAATGAAGGACTGCCTTCACAACGTTGAGCGCGTCCTGTCCAAAAGGGAAGTCCAAAACGCCATCCTGACCGGGATCCAGCTTGATATGCTCGGTGAAAAAGGAATGCTTGACCAGCCTCTCCAAAAAATCATAGAAACCGATGAAAGCCTCTATGGCGTCGACGAAGTACTCGCTTTCTCCATCGTCAATGTCTATGGCAGCATCGGTTTTACCAACTACGGATATATCGATAAACTGAAGCCCGGCATCCTAAAAGACCTAAACGATAAATCCTCCGGCAAATGCCACACCTTCCTGGACGATATCGTAGGCGCCATCGCAGCAGCCGCCTCAAGCCGCCTGGCCCATGGCGCTGCTAAAGTCGAATAGAAGAATAAACAGCCTTCTGTTGGTAAGGTTTCGGTTTTGAAGTGCCAAGTGCGGATTGGCAGTGCATTTCGCAGACTTTTTAGCAATAATATTTACACACAAAAAAGCTCGGAGCCATTATGCTCTGAGCCTTTTTATAAAAATAGCATGCTGTTGAAGGTAAGCACCCTCATTGTTTAATAACCAATTCATTATGAGTCAAGAATACCTTTTAAAAGAGCAATTTTTCCCCATACCCCCCCCCTGACCAAAAGAGCCGACTCCAGGAACAGGATGAGGTTCAGCGCGGGTTGACAATAAGCGGAGAAATTCCCGCTAATTTAAATAGAGCTCTAAAATCAGCTTAAATAGAAGGAGAAATTCCGCCTATCGACCCAAAAAAAAGGATAATCGACCATTTTGCTTCGCTTAACCGGAAAATCTCCGCTTATATAGACCCATTCATGGCATATTAACAATTTAACAGGAAAATCTCCGCTTATTAATAGCCCGAGGAAATTTAGCTTTCCCCCACGGAAAGCAAAGTGCCTGCAACGCCCCTTTAAAAACAAAAACTCATCAAAAAAACGTCCCGTTTTCCTAAAGAGAAATCACCCAAAAAATTATAAAAACCCTGTTGACTGGAGTGGAAGGCACGCAGACTCCTGTGGGAAATAGCGCAGAACTGAGACCCAGCAAGAGCTCGCTCCAAGGAGGCTCAACTTCGCCCCACGGAAAGCGAAGTGCCTGCAACGCAAATCAACAGCCCCCATTTAGGCAGTGTTTTTACAGTCTGGAAAAATTGTACACAATAAAAATTCCATGCTAAGATTTCAGAGATAACAAGAAACGGGAGGAACGGAAAATGGATATCAACCACCTGAAGCAAGCAATCGAAAAAGGGCTCCAAAACGACCGGTTCATCCTCGGAATAGATGGACTCAGCCGCTCAGGAAAAACCACACTCGTCAATAGGCTCAAACAATGGCTGCAGGCAGAAGGTCACCCCGCAGTCATCTTTCATCTCGATGATTATATAGAAGACCGCAATAAAAGATACAACACAGGAAACGAAGAATGGTACGAATACTACTCCCTTCAATGGGATGCAGAACACTTAAAGCAGGAGCTGTTTTCAAAAGTACATACCGGAACAGAACTTACCTTAAGGCTCTATGTCGAACAAAATGACAGCCATTTTCTTAAAAATACCACCATTCCCCGGAAATGCCTCATCATCATCGAAGGCGTCTTTCTGCAGCGTCCTGAATGGAGAAACTATCTTGATTATATCGTTTACCTGGACTGTCCGAGAGAGACAAGATTCAAACGCGAAAAAGAAGCCACCAGACAAAAAGTGGACAAGTTTGAAAACAGATACTGGAAGGCGGAAGATCATTACTTAGAAACTGTCCGGCCGCTGGAAGGGGCAGACTTGGTCGTCAGCCAGCCGGTGCAGCCTGTTTAAACTTACACGCAAAAGCCTGATAGACTGTCTATCAGGCTTTGTCCAACATGATTTCTCTAATTAAATCGGGAGCCACTTCCCCATATTGGAACCTAAGCTCTTTCGTTTTGCTAATTGTCTATTATCCAGGAATAAGAGGGAAGGCTGCTCCAAATCTTAGGCATTCATATTTTTCTCGATTTTATATTCTTCCTTTTTCTCTTCAAGCCAGTTATAGTACTCAGTCTGCATCCTTTCGTCAAAAAGTGCCTTTTTCGCTGCTTCTTTGCTGTCTTCGTACACAGCTTCTTTTGCTTCCTTTTTATCTTCCACTTTAATGATATGGTAGCCGTAATCGGTTTTGACTGGCCCGCTTATTTCATTAGCTTTCAACGCAAAGGCAGCTTCCTCAAACGCAGCTTCCATTTCTCCCTTTCCGAAATAGCCGAGCTCGCCGCCTGATTCGGCATTGGAAGCATCGGTGGAGTATTCTTTTGCCAGATCGGCAAATTCTTCTCCTTTGTCCAGCTTGGATTTGACTTCTTTTGCTGTCGCTTCATCTTCAACTAGGATATGGCTTGCCTTTACCTGCTCCTGCTGGGCAAACTGATCTTTATTTTCTTCAAAATAAGTTTTGATTTCATCTTCTTTTAAATCAATTCGCGGCTCGAGGAGCTTTTCTGTTTTTAAGTATTTTTCAATATCCTCTGCTATTCCGGCTTCTGTAACACCACTCTGTTCAAGTGCAGCTTTGAAGCCCTCCTCCCCGCCATATGATTCTTTCAGATTTTTCAGCTCTTCTTCTTTTTCCTTGTCGCTTATTGTTACTTTTTCCTTCTTTGCCTCCATTTCAATGATCTTGTCCGTTACAAGCGCGTCCAGAGCCTCATCTCCATATTGCTTGACCAGCAGGCTGTAGAGCTCTTCTTTTTTTATACTTTCGCTGCCCACACTTGCTACAGCCGGCTCCTTTGAAAGAAAGAAGGCAGCAGTACCTGCAGCTGCCAAAATAAGCACCAATATCCCTAATCCGATTTTCTTTGTTAAAAACCCCATCATAACTTCCTTTCCATTCTATTATTTAAAATGTCGGCATACAGTCCGGCGGCGGACTTTTAATCTGTAATTGTTTTTGTGCCCAATTCCATAGTGATATTCATTTTTTCACCATTTCGGTAAAGTGACAGCTCCGCTTTATCGCCTGTTTTCAGCTTGGTATACAGATACTTCCTAAAGTCATCCGGACTGCCAATCTCTGTATCATTAATGGCAATAATCACGTCTCCCGTTTTCAGGCCTGCCTTGGCTGCAGCAGATTCAGGATCAATATTGGCAATAAATGCTCCTTTGGTGACATTCTGCGGCAGGTTTTGCAGATACCCTTGAGGGACTTCCTGAAGACCGGCAAGACCGACCCCTGCATAAGGACGCTCTACATTGCCATTTGCCATGATTTCCTCCACGATCGGCTGAAGATCATTGGAAGGGATGGCAAAACCAAGGCCTTCTACCCCGCTTTCGGAAATTTTCAGACTGTTGATGCCGATTACTTCCCCTGCAGTATTTATCAATGCCCCGCCGCTGTTCCCCGGATTGATTGCTGCATCTGTCTGGATGACATTCATATCCCAGCTGCCGGCAGAAGTATCAACAGAGATTGAGCGGTCCACCGCACTGACAATCCCCTGTGTGACTGTTCTTGAAAGGTCAAGACCGAGCGGGTTTCCTATCGCGAGCACCTGGTCTCCAGGCCTCAGCTTGGATGAATCACCAAAGCCCAGCAGAGTATCGGCATACTTTTCATCCATCCTCAACACTGCCAAATCTGTCAGTGCATCTGCTCCGACTAGCTCTGCAGTTGTTTTCTGGCCGTCATGAAGGGAAATATCAATCTTGCTGGCCCCCTCGACAACATGGTTGTTTGTCAGGATATAGGCGCTTCCATTCTCTTTTTTAAATATCACACCTGAGCCTGAACCGCTTTCCACCGTTTGGCTGGTGTTTGAAAATTGATTGGCTCGATTCTCCGATTTCACGATTCCCACAATCGCTTTTGATGCACCTTCGACTATATCAGCAAGAGAGCCTTCTGTATGAGCACTAGTCTGCTCAGGAATGATGCCCGTTTTATTGGCATCAGCGGCGCTGGATGCCTGTCCTCCTGAAACATCCTGGCTTGCGGCTGCCTGAGGGAATTGGTCCCTAATATAATCAGTGTAAGGTGCCGCATACAATGTCAGAGCAGAACCGACCACCCCGGCTGCAACAACTGACAGTATGCCTTTGCCCTTCCTTAGCTTTGATTTAGTTTCTTCCTGGTTATATTTATCATTGGAATCCATCATTCTGAATCCTCCTAATAGATTATTTAATACTTTGCCTGATTTTTATATTACCGGGCAAATATGACCAAACTGTTACCAAATTGGGAAGGGATGCAGAAGAATATGGGAAGAAATCATGCACAAAAAAAGACCGCAGAATTTCTGCAGCCATTCTTTCGTGCCTTTATTAAAACTTCCATTGGTCGAGCGAATCCATGACATATGTCGGCTTCTTTTCATAACCTTCGAGCAGTTCCTTTGTTGTCACGCCGGTATGGACAAGAAGGGTATCCATTCCCGCATTCATCCCTGCCAGAATGTCGGTATCATAGTTGTCGCCTACCATCAATGTCTCGTCCTTGCTGGTGCCGATTACCTTTAATGCCTGCTCCATGATGATTGACTCCGGCTTGCCGATGAACAGCGGTTCGGTTTGAGTTGAAACAGTGATTACAGAGGTGATGGATCCATTGCCCGGAAGAAAGCCCCTTTCAGTCGGCAGCGCGATATCTCCATTTGTGGAAATGAATTTTGCGCCCCTGCGCACGGCCAGACAGCCGATAGCAAGCTTTTCATAGTTGATTGAACGGTCGATTCCCACAACAACATAATCTGCATCTTCATTTGCAAATGAAAGGCCTTCATCTTCAATCGCCGTCCGGATCCCTTCTTCCCCAATGACATATACAGAGGCATCCTTCTTTTCTTCCGCAATAAAGCTTGCTGTTGCCATGCTTGTCGTAAAGACCTGCTCTTCTTCAGCAGGTATATCAAAATCCCTCAGCTTCGCAGCAACCTGCTGGGGAGTGCGTGAAGAGTTATTGGTCACGAACAAATAAGGAATGCCTCTCTCTTTGAGCTTTTTGACGAAATCAGCGGCTTCCTGGATCAATTCTGTTCCACGGTACATAGTCCCATCCAAATCAATTAAATAGCCTTTATAATCCTTCAAAATATCCAACTCCTGCCTGTAATTGCCTCATTCTATTTTGTTTTGCCCCTGTTTAAAATTAAAATGCAAAAAAAGCTCTTTTCCAAGAGCCTTTTTTGACTAGCGTCTTATTCTGCCAAGGCCAAAACCATAAGGTCTTGGCTTTAGTATAAAGGAAAAGGCTTTTCCCTCCAAAGGATTCAGCTTTCTCCGGTCAGTTCTTGAATGCCGATACCGGTCCAAGTTCATTGAGGATATATGACCTTACAGCGGGTGCGAATCTTTTAATATCATCCAGATGATCAGCAAAAGCTTTCTGCAGCTCCGTGTGGCTGATGCTTGTATAGTTTTGGACCAGTTCCTTGCGGTATTGGATGATCGCTTTATAGCTGCCTGCCATATCACTCGAGATCACTTTTTCATCTTCAAGGATATCCACGATATCTTCATAGCTGCCCGGGTCCCTCATAATAAAGCCGTCTATTATGCTGTTGCCGACATCAAGGATCGCTTCGATCAGCAGATGGGAAACCCGTTCCAGCGCTGCCCTTTCAATCTCACTGTCCCAATTGTCCTTTCCCTCGAAAAGGGCAGTTTGCTTTTCAAAAAATACGAGTATCTCTTCAATCTTTTCCCTGTCCACAAAATACATAAAGGTTCATCCTTTCAATTGACCCCTATGATGACAACAGGCCTTTTTGAAGCAGATCAGGCCGGGCATAAAAATAACCCTGTGCCAGGTCCACTTTATTGCGGAAGAGGACAATCGCCTCCTCTTCGCTTTCAATACCTTCTGCCACCACCAGGGAGCCGGTTTCTTTTGCCACCAGGAGCAGGCCTTTAAGCATGGATTCCTTTACCGTATTTTTGTCGATATTCTGAATGACGGAACGGTCGATCTTGATGATGTCCGGCATGATTTCCGTAATAGAGTTCAAGCTGGCATATCCTGCTCCTGTATCATCGATGGCAATCCGGAATCCTAAAGTCCTGAGTACCTTTATATTGTAAATAAAATACTCCATTCCTTCAATTGAATCCCTTTCAGTCACCTCGATTGTCATCTGGCGAGGGCTGATTCCTTTATGCCTGGCAAGCAACTTTTTAATGTCCCTGACAAAAAGCTGATTGCCCAGGGTGATCGGTGTGAAGTTAATGAAAATATCCTGCTGGCAGCCGGTCGTTTCAATCTGTTCGAGTATCTTTTCCATCACGATCATTTCAAGGTCATAAAGCATGCCTGTCTGCCTTGCGACTGAAAAGAGCTGAAGCGGATTTTCAAGCGGGGTCCCCTCCGGACCGCGGGTCAGCATCTCCCATGCCTTCACTTCCTTTGTAGCCACATCAAGAATAGGCTGGGCGAGAAGGCGGATCTCTTTCTTTGCGACGATTTTGCTCATGCTGTACAGCATTTCATTGAAATCGGACTGCACCCTTTTTTCCGCCATGGCAAGTGCCTGCTGATGGGCCTTCAGTACGGCTTCTTCTATAGAATAATGCTTTTTCTCAATAAACATGTATCCGGTTTCAATCTGAGGATTGACTGCCGGATGGCTCAGCAGGAGATTCCGTTCTGATTCCCTGAGGATTTTCTTCATAATTCCCTCAATCTCCGAGATGCAATAGCGTTCATGCCCTACCTCAATGAAAAGAGTAAGCCCGTCGCTGTAATGATCATGAAGGAGAATAACCTCCTCTTCCTTCAATTCCCCCTGGATTGTATGGCAGAACTCCCTTTTAATGCTGGATATGTAAGCAAAATAGCCGGTTTGGCCAAGCTGGTCTGAAATCTCTCTCAGATTCTTGATAGTAAAGACCGCGACAGCTACCTCAGATCCTTTACGGAATGCCCGTTTGACACCCTGGATGATCGGGTCCCTAAGGATGAACTGGGGAGGATAATAACGGATGCTGGATAGCGGGAATACAATCTTTCCCCAGTTGAAGAAATTGCGGAGCTTTTGTCTGCTTTTATGGACCATTTGTCTCATTCCTCTCAGGAGTCGGCATTTTTCATGAATCTATTGTACCATAATTTTCAAGAATCCGTTTTTTTCATTACGGTAAAATAGAATAAAATCACAGTGCTTCAAGTGGGCAGCTTCTGATAAGATAAGGATAATAAAAAGCTCAAGGAGGAATCGGCAGGATGTCCGAAAGATTTTTTTTATATGATGATTTAGAAGAAACGAAAACAAGATTCGTCAGTTTTATGGGTGAAAACCAGCGCTTCGACCTCGCCATTATCCAGTCGTCCCGCTATTATGGAAAGCAGCTTGTCCTTGATATCCAGGGCAGCCGGTTTGCCATCATCGGTCCCGATGACCTGAAAGAAGAAGGATACCTTGAATTTGCCTTTAAGCTATCTGAAGAAGATGCGGAAGAGCTGCGGTCATTCTTATATGAAATGATTTAATGCCTTTTTGCGCCATCTTGCCCCTTATATCTTGTGAAGGAATGCAGATACTAGGCAGGAGGTGATAGAATGAGCGATGATAAAGAAAAAGAAACTTATACTGACTTTTCAAACGTGGAGACCCAGCGCAATTTCCTTGTACCTGAAACGCTTCCGGAAGGTCCTTATGGCTCTCCGAGAGGGAAGGATCAGCCTGTCGAGAATAAAAGTACCCCTTGGCGGGAGGGCCAGCGCTATTACAGCGCCTTTAATTATGAGTTCAAATCCCTCCATCAAAACCTCCCGAGGCAGATGGAGGGGGCCCACCCGACCCATGATGATCCAGATAAGAATGAAGAGCCGCCATATACCTCAAAATAAGACAAAACAAGAGCCGTTCATCGGCTCTTGTCAGGCTTTTATCTTTTTTACAACAAAGTATGGGCACCCAAAATTGCAATACTCATAAAGATATTCAGTCAGCGTGCTTATCTTCGTATCAAAAGTGGCTTTCTGGTTCTGGTCGTCAAAAAAGCCCCTGAGCCTCAGCTGCCCATAGCCCCAGTCCCCCACAATATAATCATACTTTGTCAGGATCTCGCTGTACCTTCCTCGGAAGGCCTCTTCATTAAACCCATCTGTTCTCTCTTCAATCAGCTCATAACAGATATTATTGATGCAAACCATGTCTATCACCTCTCATGTCTCTTTGCCTTTTCCCTTCCTGCTACTTAAATTATAACTGATTCCCCATCAATTACTAAGAAAAAAAAGTATACACATGGTCATGATAGTAATGAGGGGGTGTTTCAATTGAAGAAGTCCATCATCATAATAGGTATTTGCAGCCTTTCAGCTCTTGCTGCCTGCCAGAACTTTTCCTCCAAGGATGAAATGTATGAGGAAAGCGGCAATACGATCAACGTGAATGATCAGCGTCCTGAATTGTACAACCAGAATTACAGGCGCGGCAATAATATGAGCGAAAGCTATGGTTATGTCCGCCACCAAAGAAGCCCGATCCCGGGAGACAACTCTTCCAATGACCATTATGCTGCCATCAACCGGGAGCAGGTTGCCGATATCATCGCCAAATATTGCACAGATGTCCCTAATGTCGATGATGTATCAGCTCTTGTAACCGATGAAGAGGTCCTGCTTGTATATGATACAGATTCAAAGGACCGTGCTGAAACAGCAGACCAGGTGAAAAAAATGGCCATGTCAGTCATACCGCGCTGGTACCATGTATACGTTTCCGACAACACCAACTTACGCAAAAATGTGGAAAATTATGCGACCATGGATTCAGACAGCCGCAACATGGAATATGCCATCAATGAAACGATTAAAGAAATGCTTCAGTCGCCACAGGGCAGAAAAATGTCCTCAGGCGAAAATGAAAACGGTGAAGCACAGGGTGAAATGAATGACGATACTGATCATGACGATATTAGCGAAGCTTTGGACAAAACGAAAGCAAAAAAGGGCAGCAGCCCTCAAATGAAATAATGATATGACTGAAAAAGAGTTCAGCAAGCGCTGAACTCTTTTACTATCTTTACCCATTTTCCCGCTTTAAGCCTGCTGGACGCTTTGCTCCTCGCCCATCAGCTGCTTTTGCTTCGCTGCAGCGTTGACCTGCTCATCGGCATGGTAGGAAGAGCGCACCAGAGGGCCTGCCTCGCAATGGCTGAAACCTTTGCTCATGGCAATTTCCTTCAGCTCCTGGAATTCATCCGGATGGTAGTATTTCTGGACCTTTATGTGCTTCTTGGTAGGCTGCAGATACTGGCCGATTGTCATGATATCTACATCATGGGCGCGAAGGTCATCCATCGTTGCGATGATTTCTTCTTTTGTTTCGCCAAGGCCGATCATCAGGCTGGATTTTGTAGGGATATCAGGCTGCATTTCTTTTGCGCGCTTCAGGAATTCCAATGAGCGCTTATATGTAGCACGTGCACGGACTCTTGGAGTCAGCCTTTCAACCGTTTCTATATTATGGTTCAGGATATCAGGGCGGGCATCCATCAGCATTTTAAGGTTTTCATAAACACCGCCCATATCTGAAGGCAGCACCTCAATGCTTGTGAATGGGCTTTTGCGGCGGATCGCCCTTACGGTTTCAGCAAATACAGCTGCGCCTCCGTCCTTAAGGTCATCCCTTGCTACAGCTGTAACAACTGCATGCTTAAGGTTCATCAGGGCAACAGAGTCTGCCACTCTTTCCGGCTCCTGTAAGTCCAGCTCATTCGGAAGGCCTGTTTTAACCGCACAAAAACGGCATGCACGTGTGCATACGCCACCCAGGATCATGAAAGTTGCTGTTCTTCTGACTGCCCAGCATTCATGAATATTCGGACACTTTGCTTCCTCACAGACGGTATGAAGGTTTTTTTCCCTCATCATTTTTTTGAGGCCATTGTAATTTTCATTCGTATTTAATTTTATTTTCAGCCATTCAGGCTTGCGGATATATTCTTCTTTTTGGCTCACTATTCCCACTCCATCCATTCAATCTTGTCCCCAGAAAACCGGACTGATTTAGACTTCATGATGTCACTTTAACATAATGAAGAAGGCAGAACAAGCCATTCCTCTCATCATTACCATTAATTGATATAGATGAAAAGGCGCGCTCTTTCACAAACTAAACTGCAAACAAGACCGAAAGGAAGGTTTCCATGCGCATACTTTTGACCCTTCTGCTGCTGTTCTCCCTTTATCCGGCCAGGACAGATGCGGCTGAGAGCACGGATCTGGCGGAGATTTACAGCAAAAGAATGCAATTATACAAGAATACTGAGGCCATCACCAATATACCCTGGTATTATTTGGCGGCTGTCGACCAGTATGAGCGCAGCATCCGCAAGGCGCGCCGGGACCTCCCGAAAGCAGAGGGACTGACAGGAATTTATTTTAAGCCGGAAGAATGGGCCGGCCTGTTAAACCCTGATCTGGAGGACGATAATCCTGCTTCCATCCAATTTTTCGGAGGCATGGGAGTGGATGGCAATGGCGATGGCAAAGCTTCATTGAAGGATGACCAGGATGTCATTTATGCTTTTGCCCACTTTCTTCTTTCTTATGGAGTTGACCATGATAATATAAAAATTGGGTTATGGGATTATTATAAACGGGATAAAACCGTCGGGATCATCATAGGGCATGCTGAGATCTATAAACACTTCGGCCGGCTGGACCTTGACGGCCATGCCTTTCCCGTTCCCTTCAGAAGCAATCACAGCTACAAAAATACCTGGGGGGATGCAAGGGGCTGGGGAGGCAGGAGGATTCATGAAGGAACAGATATTTTTGCCGACTACGGCGTCCCCGTGAGGGCCACCAGCTACGGCATTATAGAAATGAAAGGCTGGAACAAGTATGGCGGCTGGAGAATCGGCATCCGGGATATCAATAATAACTATCATTATTTTGCGCATTTGAGCGGCTTTGCTAAGGATTTGAAAGCAGGGCAGATTGTTGAACCGGGCATGCTGATCGGGGGTGTAGGCAGCTCCGGCTATGGCCCGCCGGGAACATCCGGGAAGTTCCCGCCTCATCTTCACTACGGAATGTACAAAGACAATGGGTATACGGAATGGTCCTATGATCCCTATCCGCACCTAAGGCTGTGGGAGAGGCAGGATAAGATTCAGTCCCGGAAAAAGAAATAAGGGCCGGAACCATTGTCCCCGGATAATAAATAAAGGCTGCCGAAAAGATTCGGCAGCCTTTGCTTTCATGACTTTTTTGCTTTTGAAACTGCAAAGGAAATGCTTGCAGCAAGTCCTCCCCAAATGATAAGCATCCCAACGATCATCATTGTTATTGCACTAGCAGACATTATTGAGAAACCCCCTTCTTATCCGGGACAGAAATGGTGCCTTTATCCCACTTGAATGCCATGAAGATGAATCCGAGTACAATGGCGCCGACCGCGACTGCCCATCCTGAATAGATGATAAAGCCTGTCGGGTAGCCCTCGTAATTGTCCTTGATATTAGTGTAGATGTTCTGGATCATCATATAGCCAAGGATCAGCGGTGTAATAACAGTCAGACAGATCCTCCACCACGCGCCTAGAAGGATATCTGAGACGCTGTCCGCATGCGACTGGATGCTTTTCAGCTCCCTCAATACCCATGCAATTACGACTACTTCCACAAGCCCTGCAAGCGCTACTCCAAACTGGTTGATGAAATAATCAGCTGCATCAAGGAAATAGAGGCCGCTGTCTGTCGCAAACAATACGGAAATGATGGCAGAAGCCCCGCCTCCAAATAATACTGCTTTTGTACGGGACACTTTGAACTTATCCTGTACACCAGCAACAAAAGTTTCCACGATTGAGATGAGTGATGTAAGACCTGCAAGGACCAGGCATAGGAAGAAGAAGAAGCCGAACAGTCCGTTTAAAGCAGGGAATTCACTAATGATCTGCGGGAATACCACGAAAGCAAGGCCCACACCTGAACTAACAACCTCATTGATTGGCACGCCTTGCTGTGCAGCCATGAAGCCCAGTGCAGCAAAGACGCCGATCCCGGCGAGAAGCTCAAACCCGGAATTTGCAAATCCAGTGATGAATGCACTGTTTGTCAGATCCGTCTTCTTTGGAAGATAGCTGGAGTACGTGATCATGATCGCAAATCCGATTGATAAGCTGAAGAAGATCTGGCCATATGCGGCCACCCATACTCCAGGATCTGCAATCTTGCTCCAATCCGGCTTGAAGAAGGCATCAAGCCCCTGGACAGCTCCATCAAGTGTCAGCGCGCGAACAACAATGATTAAAAATAAGATAACAAGGGCTGGAATAAAGATTTTGTTCGCTACTTCTATCCCTTTTTTCACGCCTTTAAACAATACGCCAAGAGTAATGAGCCATACAAGGATCAATGGGAAGAATACGCCTGGGACGATCGTGCTGATTGATCCCGGTGCATCTGAAAGCTTAAGATATTCTCCGAAAAAGAAACCGTTCGGGTCATCTCCCCAATTCTGGTTAAAGGAAAACCCTGCAAATGACATGGCCCACGCAATGATGACCGCATAATATGTGGAGATGACAAAGGAAACAGCTACCTGCCACCAGCCGAGCCATTCAAATTTTTTGTTCAGCCTTGCATACGTAAGCGGAGCGGAGCCGCGGTACTTATGGCCCAGTGTAAATTCAAGGATGAGAATTGGGATCCCTGCTGTCAGAAGTGCAAACAGATAAGGAAAGAAGAAAGCTCCTCCTCCATTATCATACGCCACGGCAGGGAATCTCCATATATTCCCCAGCCCGATCGCTGATCCGACAGCTGCCATAATGAAACCTGCTCTCGTTCCCCATTGAGGACGATTATCCATAATTCAATTTACCCCCATTTCATTTCCAGTTCTTTTGAAATGCACGTCTCAAGAGTTGGAAACTTTTATATTTTCTGATTTTTTAGTATAATCTAAACATAGTATAGCCACATTTCCCTACGGTGTCAAAGCTTTATTTTTTGAAAATTATTATTTTTAAATAATAACTCCCAAGCCCCTTAATGCCCATCCACCTCCTTAATATACTAATATTCCCCCGCCGGATAGACTATCCATGAAATTCTGGCATTTTCATATAAATCGTTTTTCAGAATGCACTTTCCAATGGCAATTAAAAAAGAGGCACCCTATGCGGGATGCCTCTCAATATCAATCTGTAAATTCAGCAGATGTTCCCTGCCCGCGCCCCGCAATGAAGGCAAAGGCAGCTAAAAGGACTGCCACTGAAATTAAAGCAAAAATGGTGCTGCCGGTAAATCCGATCACCAGGTATCCCACAGCTGCGATCAGCGCTGATATGAGTGCATACGGCAGCTGAGTCAGCACATGGTCGATATGGTTGCACCCGGCCCCTGTGGATGAAAGGATGGTTGTATCTGAAATAGGAGAACAGTGGTCTCCAAATACCGCTCCAGCCAAAACGGCTGCCATTGCAGGCAGAAGAAGCGAAATATCGGTCGCTGCTACAACGTCGCCGGCAATAGGAAGCAGGATGCCAAAGGAGCCCCATGATGTTCCTGTACTGAATGCCATGATCCCTGCAATTACAAACAATATGATTGGCAGCAGTGAAAGGCTTATATTGCTGTTTTCCACGACACCTGCAAGATAGGTCCCGGTTTCCAGCTGGCCGATCAGATCAACAATCGCCCAGGCAAAGATCAAAATATAGACCGCAGGGAGCATGGATTTAACTCCTTCCCAGATCCCTTTTCCGAAAACGCCTGCACTTACTCCCTTCAATACGACAGCCTGGCGAAGGAACAGCAGCAGTGTGAGAGCAAGCCCGATCAGGCTTCCGATGATCAGGGATTTCGCTACATCGGTATTTTCGAAGATCTTCAGGATCGTTGCGCTTCCCTCTGTTGCTGTGTATCCAGTCCAGACCATGCTGCCGACTGTTCCGAGAATCAACGCAATGATCGGCCAGACAAGATCTCCGACTGACCCGGTTGTGCTTGTTGGAAGATCATCCTTCAGCTCTCCAGGAGCAGGCTTATCAGGATCCAGAACCAGTCCTTCTTTTACAGCCCGCTCTTCATGGGCTTTCATCGGCCCGATTTGGATATTCCTGAATGCCACAATGAATACCATGGCAAGAGCAGTCCATACATAAAGGTTCATCGGCACCATCTGCATGAAAGCTGAGAATGCCGAGTATTCTGTCACCCCATGACCGGCTAGGATCGTCCCGATTAGGGCAATAATATAGGCGCCCCAGCTTGAAACAGGGGAAACGACACATACCGGAGCAGATGTAGAATCAATCAGATACGCAAGCTTTGCCCTTGAAACTTTATGCCGGTCCGTTATCGGCCGTGAGATCTGGCCGACCGCCAGTGCATTGAAATAATCATCTATGAAAATAATGATGCCAAGCACTGCACCGACAAGCTGGGCTCCAGCCCGGGTTTTCACCCGTTTCATCGCCCATTCCCCGAATGCGCGGCTTCCTCCGGAAATGTTGATAAAAGCGGTAATGATGCCAAGAACCAGCAAAAATAAAATAATATATACATTCCAGGTATTCAGGGCTCCATCAGCCACAAAAATGCCTTTGACGGCCTCCCAGATGATGCTCAGGGTTTTCCCGATGCCAAAGTCGGCAAGCAGGAAGGCAGCGGTTATAATCCCGACACCTAAAGATAACAATACTCTTCTTGTCAGAACGACCATTAAAATGGCCACAAGCGGCGGCAAAAGTGAAAATATCGTGTTTGCCAATTTCTCTCCTCCTCCTTGTATGATGACAGGGGGGAACTTCCAGACGAAGATGCAGTTTCAGCTGCTGTGCAGCTGCAGATAATAAAAAAGAGCAATGATAGAAAATCCATCATTACTCTTTCTAAGTAATAGGTTTCTCCATCACGATCTGTAGCTCCCCATTATAAGGCTTTTCTAAGCATATACCTGCTTTGCCTTTATAATGACAGTGCTGCCCTTCTTCAAAGCAGCCCCAGCAATGGAATGCGGACACATGTCAATTGCTTCGGCAAAAATTCCCTTTCTGATGCGGTCAACGTTGTCATCCTCGCACATCTTACTCTTGAATTTTGCACCTCTACCCCACCGGATATGATAAGGTCATATTAATTTCTATAATACTATAACAGGCACCCTTCTTTTTAGCAAATCCATTAATTAGCAGGCAGCTCAATGGAAGGGGCAGAATCACCGCCGCCCCCGTTATAGAATTGAGGCACATCTCCCGGTATTATTCCTATCGCGACAGGGACATCCTCCTGCACGGTGATTATTTTGGTGGCAAACGGTATGATAATCTGTACCTGGACATCCAGGCGGACGAGCACTTCCACGTACACATTATTGATTCCATGATCTTCTCTTTTGGTGATGAAATTTGAAGTTACCGACCCAACAGAGTTAAATTTGACCGGGATACGGGGTCCGAGATTTCCCAAGAGCGCATTTTTGGTTGCCTGGCCCAATGGCACATAATAAATGATTCCATTTGCTGATTTTGAACCCTTTGTTTCAATCTCTATGTCCGTGAATGATTCCAATGATGAGAGGTCTCCCTGTTCAGATTTTTTTATATTGTCCTGAACAAGTTCCGTTACCTCTGCCTTCACACGATTAAGCTTTTCAGTATTAATGGTAATGACAGAGCCATCGCCGCTTTTAACAAACATGTCCTCAAGGTCCATTACATTCGTGATTTTTTTGTTGATGGCATTGTTAATGACCAGCGATGCGATTTTCCTCGTCTGAGAGTCAGCGTAACTCATCAGGGTAGGTTCAAGCCCCTTATTGATGATCCATATTCCGGCTGCGGTCGAGAACATAAAAAACACAAAAGTCAGCAGAAAAACATACCGGAAAGGAAGCGGGCCTTTCCTTGGGAGCCGGCCGCCGAATTTAGCCAAAGCAAATCCCCCCTTTACAAGCTATATGTATGCTGCAAAGGGGGGAACTAGCAGAAAAACTTAGATTTTATTTGCTGTTTCCGGCATCCGCATTTCACAGCCGGTGACAATCACGGTAAGCTCTTCTGACAAGTCGAGATCGAATGGTTCAACCGGAAGGCCCTCTTTTTCAAGGATGCGGACGACTGGCCTGTCTGACACCCCTTTATTCTGGCGGACCACCACTCCTGACCTGCCATCATTCAAATGGACCATCATCCCGGAAGGATAGACAGCAACAGACCGCCGGAAAGCTTCTACCACAGCCGTATCAAATTGTTTCCCTGAGCCTGCATACAATATCTCGAGCCCCTCATGCGGCAGCATGGCCCCCCTGTATACACGGTTGGAGGTGACGGCATCGAATACATCAGCGACGGCAATGATTTTGGCAAACAGATGGATTTCATCTTCCACCAGCCTCCTTGGGTAGCCGCTGCCGTTCAGCCGTTCATGATGCTGAAAGGCGCAATGGGCAGCAAGGAGAGGCAATGTATGTACCCTGCGCAAAATTTCAAAGCCTGCTTCTGCATGCTTTTGGATTTCTGCAAATTCATCTTCTGTCAGCTTTCCCGTCTTAAAGAGAATTTCAGAGGGCACCTTCATTTTGCCGACATCATGGAGAATAGCCCCGATCCCCAGCATATCCAGCTCCTGCGGCTTCAGCTTCAGCTCTATGCCGATCGCCAGGGAATAGAGCGTCACATTCAGCGAATGGGAGAAAATATAACTGTCATATGTACACACGTCCGCCAATATGCCAAACAGATCTTTATTATCATTAATCTGCTGCACCAGATCCCTGATGATCTGTTTAAAGCTTTTCGATGATTTTTCAATAATGATCGAGTCTGACAGCTTGTTCCCTTTCTTTATCTGGGTAAAAGTTTCCTCAATGGAAGATACCGCTTTCCTTTTCATCGCCGAATCGATCGAGCTGCCGGATTCTATATCATCTGTCCTCGGGTCTTTTACATATATATAGGTGACGCCAAGATCCCCGAGCCTTGCAAGCAGCTTCTCCGAAAGCTCCACTCCGTCGCTGACAAGCACAACACCCTTATCGCTTAAAACCGCTTTTGCAAGAATGGCCCCCGGATGTACTGATGAGGTAGCTACTAATCTCATATAAAAGCTCCAATCATTTCTGTCTCAATTTACGTCCTTCATCCTATCCACATTATAGTAGAAAATTCTACAAAATACGACTGATAATGGTAATCTTTGCATAAGTAAGTATCTTCGGCTTCTATTTGGAGTGGAATGCTCCGTTAAAGAAAAAAAGAGCCGCCTCCTGCGGCTGGCTCTCTACAGCATTTTCAGCAGGGCGTCCTTGCCGATCATGCCTTTATGGATTCCAAGTTCTTCAGCCTCAAAGGTGACCGATTCCAGCGGTGCCTCCAGGAGCTGCTCGATCGTGCGGACACCAACAGCCCTTCCAGCAATCACTTTCCGGTCCTTCAGCTTTTCATTGAGCAGGGCGATGTCCAGCGCTCCGCACATAATATAGCCCTTTTCGCTCGAGACAGCGAGCAGGGTCGTTTTCGGCAGCTGAACGGATACGCTTAAAAAGGTATGGCCGTCGATGATGACAGGTGACAGTTCCATCATAAGTATCCACTCCTTTCGCTTCATAACAGATTATGTCAGCAAAAGAAAAAGGGTGCCGGTATATTACTGAAGCTCCTGCAGTTTCCATTCCAGCAGATGCCGCAGGAAATCGGGAAAGAAATATTCCTTTTCGGCAGCCCTGCGGATTTCAGGGAAAAAGGGACCGAATGTAAACATGTCCGGGATGGCAAGGGAATAGCTTTTTTCATTGTCGAGCACCTGACCGCCAATCTGCATATTTCCCGAAGTATCCATTTCTGCACCGGTGCTGATCATTCTTCCCATGAGGGTCCCGCGGAAACCAAGTCCCTTGACCTGTAACTGCTCCCACTCATCACTTTGTGCATGCCGGAGCACTTCCTTCAGCTCAGACCCTGTCAGCACAACTTTGCTTGGATTGATCGGATGCGGACAGATTCTATGGAGGTCATACAGAGTTGCCTCATTCTTTTCCAGCCCCTCAAGGATCAAGCCTTCATTAAGAAGGGCTGCATCCGCCCCGCACTTCTCCTGGAGTGCTTTACACAAAAGAATGGCAAGCTGCTTTTTGCTCATGCCGCCGTTTGGCAGAGGTGCTGCCGGTACATCAAGGAGGCTTTTTCCCTTCCGATAAAGATTTTCAATGATATGCTCTTCATCATCTGCAGGTGGCAGCTCATTTGTATCATACAGCTGCGCCTTTTTGCCGATGACTGTTTTCGTTTCCGTGTCTATTTCGAGCATAACATGCCCGGCATAAAACCCGTGCTTGCCGGCGGCTGCCAGCAGGCAGCCTTCCGCCATTTTCCCTTCATGCAGAATATGATGGGTATGGCCGCCAAGAATCACATCGGCTTCCGGAAATTCCGCCGCCAGCCTTTCATCATCATGAATGCCCAGATGTGACAGGATGACGATAATATCGGCCTGTCCCCTTACCTCTGCAAGTACCTTTCGAAGCTCTTCAAAGGGGTCTGTCAGCTTCCAGCCGAGCAAATCATAGAAATGTTCATAGTTTGCTGTTGCACCGGCAGCAGCCACCTTAAGTCCGCTTACAGTCTCATAAATTGCATAAGGTTTAGCCCAGTCCGGCCGCCTTCCATCTTTGTAAAAAAGGTTGGCGGTGATAACATCAAAACCCGCTTTCTCATAGAGAGTGTCAAGAGAGTCAAAAGGAAGGGTAATTCCTTCATTATTGCCGATGGCAGCAGCAGTGCAGCCTGCCTGATTGAGCAGGTCTGTGTTGCACTTCCCCCCAGTAGCCTCTGTCAGCGGATGCCAGCGGTCCACATGGTCGCCGATATCGAAAAAGAAGACATCTTCTCCTGCCTCTTCATGCCATTTGCGTCTTTCTGTTAAAAGGCGGTGAATCCTCGGCCAGCGGCTAAAATGGCTGTGCAAATCATTTGTATGGTATATATGGATAACTTCTTTCAAAGATGAAACCTTCTTTCCTTTTCCCATCAGGCCAATGCAGGCCGAACATCACGGAGGTGCAAGCCTCTCCTCATTTTAGAACAAATCAAGCTGCCGGGGAGCCAGGCCTGTATACTCAATCCCCATCATATCGACCAGCTGGAGTGCATTGTCTGCCGCATCCCCGCCTGAATTATTATTAAAGACAGCATATACCTTCTTTGTGCTTTTTTCCAGTTCCCTGAGGGCCGGGGCCCAGCCGGAAAGCTCCTCCTCATTATAGCGGTAGAGATATCTCACTTCCCTCCAGTTCTCCGCATTCTTTTTCTGCCAGCCGTGCACATTCCTTCCATGGAAGCGGACCAGCACCTTTCCCGGATGGGTACTCTCCATGACTGTCGGGACAGACCCCTCGCCGGACTGTGGTTCATCGCAGATACTGTGAATCCATTCTTCCTGCTCCATGAACCTTAAGGTCTTGTCCTTCATTTCCGGATAGAACCAAGTCTGATTGCGGAATTCCAGGGCACAAGGGATATCATCCATCTGATCCTTGCACCAGCGCAGATAATCAACATTTTCCCTTCGGCAGTCAAACCATGGAGGAAATTGAAACAGCGCCATGCCGAGCTTATCCTTGGCGATATAAGGCTGCAAGGACTCCTTAAAAGCTGTAAACATCTCTTCCTTGCTGTCAAAGGGGATTTCTCCGCGCTGATGCCCAGTCATACCCTGATAGGCTTTAACGATGAATTCAAAGCCGTCAGGCGTTTCTTCCGTCCATTTATGTGCATTCCTCAGAGGCTGGACAGCATAAAAAGAAGCATCCACCTCTACAATGGGGAAATATGCTGCATATTCCTTCAGCTTATCACGCGGGGAAATGCCCTTCTTATAAAGACTGTCATGATCCCCCCAGCCTGTAAGTCCAATATTAATCATGCTGCCGCCTCCTTTCTGTTCTCTATGTAACGTTCTATTTTCCCTCTTTCACGTCTGGAAAAACCACGAAGCACTCCTGCTTCATTATACAAGAACAACCGCCAGGCCGCTTTTAAGGTGCCTTTAAAAGAGCAAAAAACCCATCCGGCAATAACCGGATGGGACCAAGCTTGATCAGCCGATGGATCCTTCCATCTCGAACTTGATCAGGCGGTTCATTTCAACTGCATATTCCATTGGAAGCTCTTTTGTAAATGGCTCGATGAAGCCCATTACGATCATTTCAGTTGCTTCTTCTTCGGAGATGCCGCGGCTCATCAGATAGAACAGCTGCTCTTCCGAAACCTTTGATACCTTCGCTTCGTGTTCAAGCGAGATGTTATCATTCAGGATTTCATTGTAAGGGATTGTATCAGAAGTAGACTGATTATCCATGATCAACGTATCGCACTCAATGTTTGCACGAGCGCCTTCCGCTTTGCGGCCGAAGTGCACGATCCCGCGGTATGTTACTTTACCGCCCTGCTTGGAGATTGATTTTGATACGATTGTAGAAGAAGTATTTGGAGCAAGGTGGATCATTTTTGCCCCGGCATCCTGGTGCTGGCCTTTCCCTGCAAGTGCAATGGAAAGGGTCATTCCGCGGGCGCCTTCTCCTTTAAGGATAACTGCCGGATATTTCATTGTCAGCTTGGAGCCGATATTTCCGTCAATCCATTCCATTGTAGCATTGGCTTCACATACAGCCCTTTTTGTTACAAGGTTGTATACGTTGTTTGCCCAGTTCTGGATTGTCGTATAGCGGCAGTACGCATCCTTTTTGATGATGATTTCTACAACGGCACTATGAAGAGAGTTCGTTGTATAGACTGGAGCTGTACATCCTTCAACATAGTGGACATGAGCGCCTTCATCCACGATGATGAGCGTGCGCTCGAACTGCCCCATATTTTCTGAGTTGATGCGGAAGTAAGCCTGAAGCGGAGTGTCTACCTTTACGCCTTTTGGCACGTAGATGAAAGAACCGCCTGACCATACCGCAGAGTTCAGAGCCGCAAACTTATTGTCGGTCGGAGGGATTACCTTCGCCCAGTGCTCGCGGAAAAGATCTTCGTTTTCCCTCAAAGCAGAATCTGTATCCTTGAATACGATTCCTTTTGCTTCAAGGTCTTCCTGCATATTATGGTAAACAACCTCTGACTCGTACTGCGCAGAAACACCTGCAAGGTATTTTTGCTCTGCTTCCGGGATGCCAAGCTTGTCAAACGTCTGCTTGATCTCTTCAGGCACTTCGTCCCATGAGCGTTCTGTCTTTTCAGAAGGCTTTACATAATAAGTGATTTCATCAAAGTTTAATGACGCTAGATCTCCGCCCCATTGAGGCATTGGCATGTTGTAGAAATGTTCAAGAGATTTTAAACGGAAGTCAAGCATCCACTGAGGCTCTTCTTTCAGCTTTGAAATTTCCTCTACGATTTCCTTCGTCAAACCACGTTTTGAGCGGAAAATGGAAACGTCTTTATCGGCAAATCCGTATTTATAATCACCGATTTCAGGCATCTTTTTTGCCATCGTCGTTTTCCTCCATTCAGGGCAGACAGGGCCTTGGACCCTGTATTGCCGTTTATTGTTGTTCTTCTTCCTTCAGGCCCTTTTCCATGGCCTTCCATGAAAGAGTCGCACATTTGATGCGTGCCGGAAATTTTGAAACGCCCTGCAGTGCTTCAATATCACCCAAATCCAAGTCTTCATCATACTCTTTGCCCTGCATCATATCTGAAAAGATCTTTGAGAGCTTTAAGGCATCTTCCACTTTCTGGCCCTTGATAGCCTGGGTCATCATCGATGCCGAAGACATGGAGATGGAGCAGCCTTCACCGTCAAATCTGGCGTCCGCCACCTTCCCATCCTCAACCTTAAGCGTCAGCTGGATCCTGTCTCCGCAGGTTGGATTGTTCATATTGATCGTCAAGCTGTTATCTTCTTCAAGAACCCCTTTATTGCGGGGGTTTTTGTAATGATCCATAATGACTTGCCTGTACAGGGTATCTAAATTATTAAAAGACATCGCTGAAATACTCCTTTGTTTTAACAAGTCCTTCAACAAGCTTATCAATATCTTCTTCCGTGTTGTACAGGTAAAAACTGGCCCGTGCCGTTGCGGAAGCCTTCAGCCATTTCATCAGCGGCTGTGCACAGTGATGGCCTGCCCTTACCGCTATTCCTTCAGCATCAAGGACAGTCGCCACATCATGCGGATGGACATCATCAAGATTGAAGGTTACAAGTCCGGCTCTCTCGCCGGCATTCTTCGGTCCATAGATGGTCATGCCTTCAACTGATGACATTTTTTCCATTGCGTATGCGGCAAGCCTATGCTCATGTGCTTCAATGTTTTCAAGGCCGACTTCCTGTAGGAAATCGATTGCTGCACCAAGGCCGATGGCTCCTGCAATAATCGGGGTGCCGGCCTCGAACTTCCAGGGAAGCTCTTTCCAGGTAGAGTCATAGAGATCAACAAAATCGATCATCTCTCCTCCGAAAAGGACAGGCTCCATGTTTTCAAGAAGCTGCTTTTTGCCGTACAAGACGCCGATACCGGTAGGGCCGCACATCTTATGTCCTGAAAAAGCAAGGAAGTCGCAGTCAAGATCCTGGACATCCACCTTCATATGAGGTGCAGCCTGTGCGCCGTCCACTACCATGATCGCGCCATTCTCATGGGCAATCCTTGCGATGTCCTTGATCGGGTTCATAACGCCAAGGACATTGGACACCATCATAATGCTGACAATTTTCGTATTGCTTGTAACCGTCTTGCGGACATCCTCCAGTGAAATGGTGCCGTCCTCCTGAAGAGGGACATATTTCAGCACCGCTCCGGCTCTTTTGGCTGCCTGCTGCCACGGAATGATATTGCTGTGGTGCTCCATATAGGTAATGACAATTTCATCCCCTTCGGAGAGATTGTCTCCTCCATAGCTTGAAGCAACCATATTCAATGCGCTTGTTGTCCCGCTCGTGAAGATCACTTCCTCAATCGAACGGGCATTAATGAATTTCCTGGCCTTTTCCCTTGCACCTTCATACGCATCCGTCGCTTTTGTACCGAGGGTATGCACCCCGCGGTGAACATTGGAGTTATACCCGCGGTAATACTCGTTCAATGCCTCGATGACCTGTACGGGCTTCTGGGAAGTTGCGGCGCTGTCAAGGTAAACCAAAGGCCTTCCGTTGACTTCCTGGTTCAGAATAGGGAAATGTTCACGGATATTCTTGAAATCCATTACTTAACTTTCCTTTCAATCACATCAACAAGCTGCTTTTTGACTCCTTCGATCGGAAGCTCTTTCACGACCGGAGCAAGGAATCCGTGGATGACAAGGCGCTCTGCCTCTGTCTGCGGAATTCCCCGGCTCATCAGGTAGTACAGCTGGGTCGGATCCACACGGCCGACAGATGCTGCGTGTCCTGCCGTTACATCATCCTCATCGATGAGAAGGATCGGGTTTGCGTCTCCGCGTGCCTTTTCGCTCAGCATCAGAACGCGGGACTCCTGCTCTGCATTCGACTTCGTTGCACCGTGTTCGATTTTGCCGATGCCATTGAAGATAGAGGAGGCACTTTCTTTCATAACGCCATGCTTCAGGATATAGCCTTCTGTATTTTTACCGAAATGGACAACACTTGTCGTGAAGTTCTGCTTCTGCTCACCGCGTCCGACGACAACAGTCTTCGTATCGCCGACAGAACCGTCGCCAATCAGGTTCGTTACGTTTTCGGAAATCGTGTTTCCATCATTCATGAGCCCGAGAGCCCATTCAATGCGGGAATCCCGTTCCGCCCTGCCGCGGCGGTTAACATACGTAGTGATTCCTTTTGCAAGGTTATCAACTGTTCCGTACTGCACCCTGCTGTTAGTGCCTGCAAGCACTTCAGTGACGATATTGAAAACACCTTCTGCTGAATCGATCGTTGAAAGGTATGTTTCAACATAAGTAACACTGCTGTTATCTTCAGTTACAATCAGTACGTGGTTGAAGACATTCGCTTCTTTGTCATCATGCAGATAGATCGCCTGGATCGGCTCAGACACCTCAACATTGCGCGGCACATATAAGAATGCCCCGCCGTTCAGGAGTGCTGCATGAAGTGCTGTCAGGCGGTGTTCATCCACCTTAACGCCATCCTTCATGAAATACTTCTGCAAAAGGTCGCCGTATTCGCGGGCAGCTGTGAAGATATCCGCAAAAATGACTCCCTGGTCCTGCAGTTCTTTCGAAAGGGAAAGATGTGTCGGACGGTTATTTCTCTGGATATAAAGGTTCTTGCTTTCTTTATCCAGGTCAATCAAAGATTTGGCTTCTTCCGGAAGGTTGTCAAGTGAGCCAAAATCTTCGCTTTCCACTATATGCTTTTCAAACTGTGTAAAGTTCCATTTATCGATCTTTGTTTTATCAGGCCGCGGCATTGGCAGCGTCTCAGCGTCAGCAAGAGCTTTCACACGCAGTTCTGTCAGCCAGGCCGGTTCACCCATTTCTTTTGAAAAAGAGCTGATATACTCTTTGTCAAACGGCAATTTCGTTTCAATAGTCATCGTGATCCCCCTAACGCTTACGCTTCTTGCCCTACAGTTTCGTCTTCAATGCCAAGTTCTTTCTTGATCCAGTCATAACCTTCAGCCTCAAGGCGCTGTGCCAGCTCAGGCCCGCCAGATTTAACGATGCGGCCCTGCATCATGACATGCACATGGTCAGGAGTGATGTAGTTAAGAAGGCGCTGATAGTGAGTGATGATCAGGCAGCCGAAGTCTTCTCCGCGCATTTCATTGATCCCTTTGGAAACAACCTTCAGGGCATCGATATCCAATCCGGAGTCGATCTCATCAAGAATGGCGATTTTAGGTTCGATCATCATCAGCTGAAGGATTTCGTTCCGCTTTTTCTCGCCTCCGGAGAAGCCTTCGTTCAGATAGCGCTGTGCCATATCCTGGTCCATTTCAAGGAAGTCCATCTTGCTGTCCATCTTGCGGATGAATTTCATCAATGAAATTTCATTGCCTTCTTCCATGCGGCTGTTGATTGCAGAACGCAGGAAGTCCGCATTTGTAACTCCGCTGATTTCACTTGGATACTGCATGGCAAGAAACAGGCCTGCACGCGCACGCTCATCCACTTCCATCTCAAGTACATCTTCGTTATCCAATTCAATGCTTCCTGAGGTTACCTCATATTTAGGATGTCCCATGATTGCAGAAGAAAGGGTTGATTTACCAGTTCCGTTAGGACCCATAATCGCATGGATTTCTCCGCCTTTCACTTCAAGGTTGACCCCTTTAAGAATTTCTTTGTCCTCAATAGAAACATGAAGATCATTAATTTTAAGTGTAGATCCAGCCATCATTATACCTCCGTCAATAAAAAAGATTTGTATATACCGGCAAGAGCCGCAAATCTCTATTCTCATTTTATTCTCATTACAATCTTATAACAAATAGAAAGTGTTAGCAACTCTTTAACAACACGCAGATAGTATTAATTATCTGGTAAGAACTTTTATTGGCTAAACCCTTTCCGCTTCCCTGGATCCAAAACTGGAAATCCAGGCATGTCCAAACTATTTTTCCCTGCAGAGCAGCTTTCAATGTACGTGAATTCAGTTGCAGCCCCTTCAGTTTAACATAAGTATGGACCGGGCTCCTACTGTTCAGGAAAAAACGGGCTATATTGTTACTGCTTTATACTAAAAGAAAAACCAGTGCGGTATCACACTGGTTTCAACTGTTTTTCTTCCTTATTATATATAATTCTTAAGAATGTACTTTTCTTTCCAGATCCGCTACCATACGCTGGCTTTTCAGATAGTCCTGCTCGCGCCGTTTTTCTACGCTCATCCTTACATCATGTTTCCGGCTGTATACCTCATAGCCGACACCGTGGGCACTGTGCATCGCTTTTTCCATTTCACTTGTGTAATTCAAGTCCAGCTGACTGATAGTAAATCAATCCTTTCAATTTTGTCGCTTCCGCGATTTATTTTACTCATGGAATATCGTAACACTCCTTCTATACCACGCTCAAACAGGAAAAAACCTCATTTTGTATAATTCATTAAGGTATCCCCTCTTGAAGGGACCTCATCTCCGCCATCCTTACAATTCCGGCTGAATTCTTCCAAATAAAGGTTGTCTCTCCCCCAAGAGTCCATAACGCATGCAAAAAAGGAAACAGCCCTGCTTCAGACAGGGCTGCTTTATCATATAGATTGGCTTTTACTGCTTCATCTGCCCCTGATTCAATTCATCCATTGCTTCCTGCACAAGGGTGACTGCCTGGCTCATCGCTGCGCCGCCGCCAAAAGCCGCTGTGACGCCGACTGCTTCGAGCACCTCTTCCTCACTAGCCCCCTGGTCAAGACAGCCTTTCACATGATAAATAATGCAGTATTCATCCTGTGAATACAGGCTGATTCCAAGGGCAATCAGCTGCTTTTGCTTTTGGGAGAGGCTGCCTTCTTTAAAGCATGCCTCAGTGAATGCATTATAATGCTGGGCAAGGTCCGGCATTTTTTGTGTAAATGTGCCAAGGCCCATTTTATAGTCATGAAGAGCTGCTTCGATTGAATTTGACGGTTCGTATGAATGCTCCATTCGTGTCCACTCCATTCCTGAAATCTTTAACATCATTAGTATGTTTTATTTTCAGAAATGCTATGCGGGCTCGACATGGCTGTTTTTTGGCATAGGAAAAGGCAGCCTGCATTCTCAGCGGCTGCCTTTTTCTATTATTACTCAGATACAGGAACGACTGCACCTTCGTATTTTTCAAGGATGAAATCCTGGATTTCTTTAGAGTGGAGCACTTCGACAAGTGCCTTAACCGCTTCTTTATCTTCGTCACCGCTCTTAACAGCGATGACGTTCACATATGGAGATTCCTTGTCTTCGATTGCAATTGAATCTTCAATTGGGTTTAAGCCTGCATCAATAGCATAGTTAGAGTTGATCAGAACTGCATCGCCTTCATCGTTGTTGTAGATCTGCGGAAGGAGGGAAGCTTCATATTCTGTATCAAACTCAAGGTTTTTCTCGTTCGTTTCAATATCGTCAATTGTTGCCTTGATTTTATCTACGCCTTCTTTAAGCGTGATAAGGCCTTCTTTTTCAAGCATAGTCAGGATACGGCCGTGATCAGCAACTGAATTGCTCATCAGGACTTTTGCACCGTCTGGAAGTTCATCAAGGCTCTTGTATTTCTTTGAATACACACCGATCGGCTCAATGTGGATTCCGCCTGCATTGACGAAATCATAGTCATTTTCTTCAATTTGCGCTTCAAGGTACGGGATATGCTGGAAATAGTTTGCATCAAGCTCTCCGGAATTCAATGCTTGGTTAGGCAGGATATAGTCCTGGAATGTTACGACTTCAAGTTCAATGCCCTTTTCTTCCAAAAGCGGCTTAGCTTCTTCAAGAATTTCAGCGTGCGGGACATTGGAAGCTCCCACAACCAGTTTGGATGTTTCTTCTTTCCCGCTGTCCGCATTTCCGCCGTCAGCATTATCTTCAGATGTTCCGCATGCTGAAATGACGAGCGCTACGGCAAGTGCCAATACAAGTGATAACCATTTTTTCATTAGTTAAGTCTCCTTTTATCGTTTGTCTAGTTTAGAAGTTATGATATCTCCAATTACTTGGAGGATAAACACAATCAGCAGGATGACGATGGTCGCCATCAAGGTTACATCAAAGCGGTTCCGCTGGAAGCCTTCCAGATAAGCAAGGTTCCCAAGTCCTCCTGCACCGATGACTCCTGCCATTGCGGTAAAGCCCACAAGCGAGATGGCTGTAACAGTAATGCCCGATACAAGAGCCGGCATGGATTCAGGGAGGAGCACCTTAAAGATGATTGTGCTCGTTCTTGCACCCATTGACTTGGCTGCTTCAATGACGCCTTTATCAATTTCCCGCAAAGCAATTTCAACCATACGGGCATAAAATGGTGCCGCACCGATGATCAGTGCAGGCAAGGCGGCATTTTCTCCGATCATGCTGCCCACAAGGAATTTCGTGAACGGGATCAGCAATACGATTAAAATGATGAACGGGATGGACCTGAATACATTGACAAACGCCGCAATAATTTTATTGATGAGTGCATTTTGCCAGATGTTCCCCCTTGAAGTAAGGAAAAGCAGCAGGCCGAGCACAATCCCCAATACGAATGTAACCAGTACAGAAATGCCAGTCATATAAAGCGTTTCATTCGTTGCTTCCCACATCTTATCCCAGTTAACATTTGGGAAAAATTCATTAAGCATTCGAAATCACCTCCACGCCAACCTGCTGTGCATGGATATATTCAATCGCTTTGGCAATTTCGTCAGCCTGCCCATCTAGATGGATGAACAATGTTCCATAAGAGCCGTTTTGAGTCTGCGAGATTTTCCCTTGAAGGATATTAACTGTCAACTCAAAGGAACGGATCAGATTCGTGATGAGCGGCTGTTCAGCCGATTCCCCGACGAAGGACAGCTGTACGACTTTTCCATGCGGATACAATCCAAGCAAGGCCTCTGCAGTCTCTTTTGTTTCCTCAGGTTCTGTGACCTGCTGGACGAATCTCTTTGTGATCTGCTCGCGCGGATTTTTAAACACTTCCAGGACAGGGCCGATTTCCACGGCCTTTCCGCCTTCCATGACAGCTACCCGATGGCAGATCTTCCTGATTACATGCATTTCATGAGTAATAAGTACAATGGTCAGTCCCAGGCGGCTGTTGATGTCCACTAGCAGATCCAGAATGGAATCCGTTGTCTGCGGGTCAAGCGCCGAGGTTGCCTCATCGCACAGAAGCACCTTCGGGTTATTCGCAAGCGCCCTGGCAATCCCGACGCGCTGCTTCTGCCCGCCGCTCAGCTGGGAAGGGTAAGCATCCTCACGGCCGTCAAGGCCGACAAGGTTGATGAGCTCATTTACTCTTTTTTCTCTTTCCTGGCGCGCAACCCCCGCAATTTCCAGCGGGAATGCAATATTGTCTCTTACGGTCCTTGACCAGAGAAGGTTAAAGTGCTGGAAGATCATGCTGATTTCCTGGCGCGCTTTGCGCAGCTCCGCACCCCTGATTTTTGAGATCTCCCTGCCGGCTACCGTAACCGTTCCCTCTGAGGGAAGCTCAAGCCCGTTCAGCATCCGTATCAAGGTGCTTTTCCCTGCACCGCTGTAGCCGATCACTCCGAAGATTTCACCTTCCTTGATTTCAAGGTTGACATCATCAACTGCTTTGACCGGGCCTTTTTTTGACGAATATATCTTTTTAACATCTTTTATTGAAATCAATTGCCGTATTCACCTCTTTTATATCCAATTAGACAAATGGCTTTACAGAGATATATCATCCTGCCAATCCCCATAAGAGTAGTTTCCTGAAACCAGGGCAAGATTATTCCATGGCTTCAAGACAGGAGACTTTTCTGTAAAAATAAAAATGCCTTTCTGCATGTGAGCAGAAAGGCATGATGGAAAAACCTTTCTCTCATCTGCCAAAGCTAAAAGCTTTGTGTGAATTGGCACCATTTCAATAAACATTGACGGTTGCCGGGCTTCATCGGGCACATCCCTCCACCTCTCTTGATAAGAGCTATCATATATGAAGTTCATTTTCATTCATTAGCCATTTTTGAATTACGAGTGCTATCGTATCATGGATGAAAAAGGGTGTCAACAACAAAGTTTAATTCTAAAAATTACCGGCTGAATCCTGAAGTTCACACCTTCCCTGCCAGTGAATGGCTTCCGGTTGCGGCTTCAATTGCCTGCTCCAGGTCCTCGATGAGATCTTCGGCATTTTCTATGCCAACAGAAATGCGGATTAGATCCTCCGGCACCCCTGCTGACTTCAGGCCTTCTGAATCAAGCTGCTGGTGAGTGGTGCTGGCAGGATGGATGATGAGGCTTTTTGCATCGCCGACATTGGCTACATGCGCCCACAGTTCCAGGCTGTTGATCAGCTTGGCACCGGCCTCCCTGCCTCCCTCAATTCCAAATACAGCCACAGCTCCGGCTCCTTTAGGCAAATACTTATCAGCAAGTGCCTTATCAGGATGGCCTTCATCCCCCGGATAAAGCACCCAGGTCACAGCAGGGTGATTCTTTAGATACTCTGTCACTTTCTTTGTATTGCTGATATGCTCCTTCATCCTCACATGCAGTGTTTCAAGACCGAGAGTGAACTGGAATGCGTTCTGCGGGCTGAGTGCCGGCCCCAGGTCCCTCAGCAGCTGGACTCTGGCTTTGACGATAAAAGCTGCCGCGCCGATTGCTTCACTGTACACCAGGTTATTGTAGCTTGGGTCCGGATTGGTGAAGCCAGGGAATTTGACTGAATTCCAGTCAAAACGACCTGCGTCTACTATGACGCCCCCCATTGTCGTCCCATTTCCCAGCAGCCATTTTGTCGCTGAATGGATCACGATGTCTGCCCCAAAATCAATCGGCCTGCAGAGATATGGAGTGGCAAAGGTATTATCAACTATCAGCGGAATACCTGCTTCATGGGCAATTTCCGCCACTTTCTCAATATCGAGGACCTTTAAGCTTGGATTGCCGATTGTTTCAGCGAATACAGCTTTTGTTTTTTCATTGATGGCCTCCCTGAAATTTTCCGAGTCCTCGGGATTGACCAGCTTTACATTGATTCCGTATTTAGGAAGAGTGACGGCAAATAAATTATATGTCCCTCCATAAAGATTTGAAGCTGCTACAATTTCATCTCCGGCCTGGGCAATGTTCAGGATGGCAAGAGTGATGGCAGCCTGGCCGCTTGCAACAGCAAGTGCCCCTACGCCGCCTTCAAGCAGTGAGACCCTTTCCTCAAATACAGTAACTGTCGGATTATGGATTCTTGTATAGATATAGCCCGGCTCCTTTAAGCCGAACAGATTGGCGGCGTGCTCTGTATTCTGGAACTGATAAGCATTATTCTGATAGATCGGCACTGCCCTTGCCCCTGTTGCAGGGTCAGGCTGCAGTCCTCCATGTACACCAAGTGTTTCAAATCGATAGTTCTTTTGCTTCTCTGCCATTGTTATCTCTCCTTCGGGTTATCAGATATTTTCATTATGCCGGATCACTGCTGGAAACAATAAAAGCCCCTCTGCAGAAGAGGGGCTTTTTCGCTCAACTTATCTGCCAGAGATCATGCTCTGCTGGAATTAGCACCGTTCTATTGCCGGTTGCCGGGTTTCATCGGGCCAGTCCCTCCACCTCTCTTGATAAGAAATATGAAATTTTTAGCGTGCTTGAAGTTAAAATGATAGTATCATAACCAGCAAAAAAGAGTCAACTGATTTTTTAGAAAGTTCAGTTTTATATTTCTATGAATGTTCGACAAATAGAAAGGCTTATGACAATTTCCCGAGAAATATCCGCTTATCATACAATCTTTGCTGTATTTGTTCTTCCAGAAGGCTCTGAAAGCCTTCTGAATACGACAAAAAAGTATGTAGAGCCTATTAAATATAAGACTGCAGTTATGGTGAAGACAATAGAATATCCCCAATAGTCTCCGTATTTGATGACAAGGCCTGTAGAGACAGGGCCCATCACTGCCCAGCCCAGATTGAACACCATCTGATTCACCGAGCTGGCCAGGCCTCTTTTGGAATCATCCACCTTCGACATCATCAAAGACATCTGGATCGGATTTCCCGCATTCATTAAAGCCTGCCTGAATAGAAAGCCAATGGCGGCCAGCCATAAATTCTCTGTGTAAGCAGTCAGCAGAAGGAAAGGCAGGGAGGAAAGCTGCAGGAAAACGACTGCCTTTACCTCCCCGATCCTCCTTACCACCTGGGGACCAATGATCATGGCCGCGGCCGTAGCTGCCTGACCGAGGGAAATAATCAGCCCGATTGCAGAATTCGACGCATGGAAACGGTCTGCAAAATATAGATTCAGGTAAGGTATGACAAGCCCTGCCCCAAATCCGATAAACAGCTGTGCTGCAGCGAACAGGATGATGATCTTGAAACCATCATCCTTCAGAGAAAACCGTGTGCTTCCTTTAGCTCCGCCGATTTGCGGGATTTTATCGCTCCGGTTTTCCTGAAAGCGGAGTATCGGAAATATTCCCGCCAGATAGATGGCTCCTCCCAGCAGTAAAGTAAACCGTATGCTCGCCAGCTCCGAGAAATAAAAAGCAAACAAGTCAGTCAGCAGTCCGCCGCTTAAGTTGCCGATGACATTGGCTCCTGTCATAACAGCGAAATGGATGCTGAACAAATGAACCCGCTGCTCTGGCTTGGAATTCTCTGTCAGCCAGGGAATGGAGGATACCTGAATGAAGGCCGTCCCCAGCCCTGTGCCAAAGGCAAACACGATAAGCAGGCTTTGCATGTCAACCATGCTCCTGGCAAGCAGAATCACACCGGTTGCAGCAGCCCCGAACTGCATAGCCTTCTTCCGGCCGATCCTGTCGCTCATAATGCCTGCGGGGATCAGCACAAGGGCTGTCGCCAATGCAGTCATCGCTATGATCTGGCCATTCACCTGCTCTGAATAGCCAAGCTCCCGTATATAAAAATTATAAATGACCATAAAAATGCCCATTCCGATCTGCGTGAAAATATTGGCTGCAAAAGCCCGGCGTATATTACTGTTATATCCGCGGATCTGTTCAGCCCATTCCTGATAAAAAGCCATTTTATATGCCCCTCGCATTTATTTCGTTTCCCTAAATAATCATAATATCGTTTAGAGAAAAAATCCATCCTTTTCCTTTGAATCTTCTGGTTTTTCTGCTAAATAATCCGGAATATTTTATCCATTGACCATGATAATCCCTGGACACTGGCCGCGGACAGATGCGCAAACAGTAAAAAGCCTGTACCAGCCGGGTGTCCTACCCTCTAGTACAGGCTTTATTATTTACAGCAGATATTCTTTTGTTTTTTCCAGCAGGTATGGAACAGAGTGGAATGCGTATATTTTTTCTGCCAGCTGTCCCTCCCGGAAAAATAGCAGGCAGGGGACACTTTCTACTGACCACTTGCCGGCCAGGTCAGGAAAATAGTTCAAGTTTGCCTTTCTGCATTCAATTCCCGGGAGTACCTCAAGGGTCACTTCCAGCATCCGTCCAGCCATCTGGCATGTTCCGCACATCGGTGTGTAAAGATAGAGCATCCATGTCTCCCTGTCTTTTTCATACCGTTCCAAATCCCCAAGCATCAGTTCTTGCAACCCCATCATCCTCTATCTAAAAACTCAGCATATACGTCTATATTGGCGCCAAGCAGAACCGTTGCAAGATGCTGCTCCGGTGCAGTGGCCACTTCCCGGTACATTTTATCAATATAAAGATGTGCTGCTTCCGGGAATTCCCGTTTGAACTGCTTTCTCAGCTTTTCGCCGGATTCATCTGCATCCACCAGAATATAAACATCACGGTCAAATAATTCGTCAATCAATTCATCCAGGCGGGTTATGCTGATTGTCCCGTTCGTACAAATGATTTCAACAGGCTCCTTAATAATATTCTTAACCTTGCGCTTATCAGAAGTGCCTTCGACAATAATTACCTTTTCTATGTTTTCTGCATGCATATTCATCACCTGACGGGAGTTGATATTTTTACTTTACCTTATTCTATGTTCGGCAAAATGGTGTTGAACTCCTGCCTTGCTTTCGGAAAACGGGCAGGCGGTCACTTGCTGAAAAACGCCATCCCCGCATTCCGCCTGATCAAAATCCGCCCATAAAAGAGCCGGCAGATCCTTATTTACCCTTTTTTCTGCAAAAAAAACAGCGGCAATGCCCGCTGCTTTCTTTAGCACCAGCCGCCTTCATCGCAGTCCGTATAACGGGCTTCCGGCTGCTCTGTTGAAGTAATATGCTGGTAGATTTTCTGTTCATTCTGCTCAAAGTGATGATCAAGGGTAAATGAAGCACCTTCAGGCATCGGCGCTTCCCCGATCATCTCATTTCCAAGATAAAGCTCCAGCTTACCGTCCTTCAGTCTTCCTGTGACCCGATCGGTAATATCGATCTTTTGCTGTTTCAGTGTCATTAGAATCCCACCTTTTTTACTTTCTTACCAATAGAATGCCCTTCTAATGGAAAGAAACTATGGGAAATTAATTACATTGAGTGAAGTAAGAAAATAACGGAAAGAGAAAGCATAAAAAGCGCCTGCAGCAGGCGCTTATCTCTTTTAATCTTCGTTGGTCATCTCTTCATATTGTTCAGCAGTCATCAGCTTGTCCACTTCGCTGCTGTCTGCAGGCTCAACAACAACCATCCAGGCCTTTTCATAAGGAGATTCATTTACAAATTCAGGGCTGTCATTCAGCTCTTCGTTGATTTCAACCACCTTGCCGCTGATTGGAGCATATAATTCAGATACAGTCTTTACAGACTCAACGCTTCCAAAAGGCTCATTTACCGTGATGCTGTCCCCGACTTCAGGAAGCTCAACGAAAACGATGTCCCCGAGCTCTGATTGAGCAAAATCGGTAATGCCGACCCGTACTTTTTCTCCTTCAACTTTTACCCATTCATGTTCTTCTGAGTAACGCAATTCCTTAGGTATGCTGCTCACAATAATCCCTCCAAGATTCTAGTTCTTTACCGGGCTTAAGCCTTCGCTATAAAGGAAATAGCAGATGATGCCTTAAAGCCATGTTTTAGCAAAATCCTCTTCTTTGAAACCGACTGTCGCTTTTTGGCCGTCGAATGCCAAAGGCCGCTTTATCAGCATTCCGTCAGATGCAAGCAAGTCCAGCAGCTCTGTGTCGGACATGGTTTTCACCTTGTCCTTCAAACCTAGCTCCCTGTACTTCTGGCCGCTCGTATTAAAGAATTTTTTAATATCGAGGCCGCTTTTTCTATAAGCATCTTCAAGCTCAGTGCGTGAAGGAGGATTTTCGACAATATGTACTTCATGGTAAGGAACGCCGTTTTCTTCAAGCCATTTTTTGGCCTTGCGGCATGTCCCGCATTTCGGATACCAGTAAAAATTCAGCAGCAAATTCTGCACCATCCAATCGTTTCTATCCAAACTCACAGGCTGATCACCCATTTAATTGCATACTATCATATTTTCGGCAAAATTCATAACCTTGAGTTTTAAAAAATTTCGTCAGATTGAAGTGTCCAAAAACAGCAATTGCCCCTCCGGATAGAGGAGCAATGCGTCTTTGCATTTTCAGTTAAGGATAACTCCTATTTATTTCTGATTACAGTACATAACGCTCAGCGTCGATCAGCTTCTCTGAAGCCTCGCGCTTTTTGGCGATCAGATTGATCGGTGTGTGGCGGGTAAATTTACGGAGAGCGGAAAGCATCATGCGCAGTGCGTCCCCATCCTCTGCAGCAACCAAAGTCTCTTTCGCATCCTGTTCGATCTTATTGAATGCCTCCTGGCAGAAAATCTGTGTGTAGAGAAGCTTTTGCTTGCTCTTTTCAGCGCCGTCCTTGCTGATAGCCTTTTCTGTACGGAGAACCGCTGATTCCATTGCATAGGCATTGGAAACGATGTCTGCAATATTGACCAGGATTTCCTGCTCTTTTTCAATCGCTTTGCCAAACTTCTGTGCTGCAAGCCCTGCTGCAAGCAAGCCGATTTTCTTGGCATTCTTCACCAAATATTTTTCCTGTGCCAAAGGCTCATCTCCAGGCTCCTCAGGCATCAGCATCATCAGCTCTTCCTGGAGCGCCTGAGCTTTCTGGAATAATGGCAGCTCTCCTTTGAAAGCCTTGCGCAGGTAAGTGCCAGGCACAAGAAGGCGGTTGATTTCGTTTGTACCTTCAAAAATCCTGTTGATGCGGGAATCGCGGTAGATCCTTTCAATTTCATATTCAGCCATGAAACCATAGCCGCCATGCAGCTGCACGCCTTCATCGGCAATATAGTCAAGGACTTCTGTGGCAAAAAACTTGTTCAGGGAGCATTCGATTGCGTACTCTGCAATCGAGTTGGCAACTTCCTTGCCGTTCTTTACTTCTTCCTCTGTAAGCCTGCTCATCCGGTCCTCGAACAAACCGACTGTACGGTAGACAGAGCTCTCAGCCGCATACAGCTTTGCAGCCATATTGGCAAGCTTCTCTTTCGTAAGGTTGAATTGGGAAATCGGCGTTTTGAACTGCTGGCGCTGATTTGTATATTGTACAGTAACCTCGTACGCGCGCTTGGAAGCTCCTACTGCTCCTACTCCAAGCTTGTAGCGGCCGATATTCAGGATATTGAAAGCGATGATATGCCCCTTGCCAAGTTCACCCAGCAGATTTTCCTTCGGCACTTGTGCATCTTCCAGGATCAGCGTCCTTGTGGAAGAGCTCTTGATACCCATTTTCTTTTCCTCAGGGCCCGTGGAAACGCCAGGGTACTCCCTCTCAACGATGAAGGCGGAGAAATGCTCTCCGTCCACTTTCGCATAGACGACAAACACATCGGCAAAGCCGGCATTGGTAATCCATTGCTTCTCACCGTTCAGGACATAGTGAGTGCCTTCAGCATTTAATTTTGCAGTTGTTTTTGCCCCGAGTGCATCGGAACCTGAACCCGGCTCAGTGAGTGCATAGGCAGCGATCTTTTCGCCTGTCGCCAAAAGAGGCAGATATTTTTGCTTTTGTTCTTCATCTCCGAACAGCACGATTGGAAGCGACCCGATTCCCACATGGGCACCATGGGTGATTGAGAATCCGCCTGCACGGGACATTTTTTCAGCGATAAGAGCTGAGCTTACCTTATCAAGGCCAAGCCCGCCGTACTCTTCCGGCACATCTGCACCAAGGAGCCCAAGGTCCCCTGCCTGCTTCAGCAGCTTAACAGAGCGGTCGAACTCATGGTTCTCCAGGTGTTCTACCTGCGGGACCACTTCATTTACCACATAATCTTCAGTTGTCTTGGCAATCATTTTCTGCTCATCAGTATAATCCTCCGGTGTAAACACACGGTCATAAGATACATCTTCAATCAGGAAGCTTCCGCCTTTGATTACGTTTTCTGTCTGGTTAGACATCTTTATTCCTCCATTCAATTGAAGGAGCGCTGGCTCCGGTTTTTTATTGAATACCATATTTTTTACTATAATTGCTGTCTTTTAGATAAGCTCGAATACGCCCGCTGCACCCATGCCGCCGCCGATGCACATTGTGACAACCCCGAACTGCTGATTGCGGCGCTTCATTTCGTGCAGAAGCGTTAGCGTCAATTTTGCACCTGTACAGCCAAGCGGGTGACCAAGTGCAATTGCTCCGCCGTTTACATTCACCTTATCCTCATCAAGGCCAAGCTCCCTGATAATCTGGATGGATTGAGATGCAAATGCCTCATTCAGTTCGAACAGGCCGATATCAGACAGCTCCAGGCCGGCAAGCTTCAGTGCTTTAGGAATGGCCACAATCGGCCCGATTCCCATTACTTCTGGAGGCACACCGCCAACGGCAAAGCTTCTGAACTTGGCCATCGGCTTCAGGCTGAGGGAATCTGCTTTCTCGCGGTCCATCACCATGACCGCGGCAGCGCCGTCGCTTGTCTGTGATGAGTTTCCTGCTGTAACTGAACCTGTGACAGAAAAAGCTGGACGGAGCTTGCCGAGCGTATCGACCGTTGAATCAGGGCGCACTCCCTCATCTGTAGTGAATTGAACGTTTTTCTCAACAAGCTTATTGTCCTTTCCGACTGAACGGAAGGTCACATCCACCGGCACAATTTCATCCTGGAACTTGCCTTCCTGGATCGCTTTTGCCGCTCGCTGATGGCTCCGGACCGCGAAAGCATCCTGGTCTTCACGGCTGATGCCGTATTTTTTGGCCACTTCTTCTGCCGTATGCCCCATGCCCATATAATATTCAGGTGCACTTTCCGCGAGCTTTGCATTCGGACGGACCACATGGCCCATCATCGGCACAAGGCTCATTGATTCAGCCCCGCCTGCGATGACAGTGTCCGCACTGCCTACCATGATTTTTTCTGCAGCATAAGCAATGGTCTGCAGGCCGGAAGAACAATAACGGTTTACTGTTACTGCCGGCACTGTATGTGGCAGCCCGGCAAGCGCCCCGATATTGCGGGCCATATTCAGCCCCTGCTCAGCCTCCGGCATGGCACAGCCGATAATCAAGTCATCAATGTTGCCTTCATAGCCTCCGGCACGCCTTAAGGTTTCTTTTACAGCCAGTGCCCCCAAATCATCTGGACGGACATGGGCGAGCGTTCCTTTTTTCGCTTTGCCGACGGGCGTCCTGGCACCAGCAACAATAACTGCTTCTCTCATCGTTCTTTCCCTCTCTTTCTATGGATGTTCGAGATTTAATCTATCAATCTGTTAATATATCAGTTGCGCAATGGCTTTCCTTTTACAAGCATATGCTGCATGCGCTGCTGGGATTTCGGCTGCGCTACCAGGCTGAGGAAAGCTTCTCTTTCCAGATCCAGAAGATACTGTTCATCAACTTCCGTCCCGTATGGCACCTTGCCGCCGGCAATGACATACGCCAGTTTTTGGGCAATTTTTAAATCATGTTCAGAAATAAAGCCGGAATACAGCATCGCCTGTGCTCCAAGGAGAAGCGTCGCATATCCCGTTTCACCGACTACAGGAATCTTCTTCCTTACCGGCGGCGTATAGCCTTGTTCATGGAGAGCAAGTACAGCCTGCTTTGCATCATACAGCTGATGGTCTCCGTTCACGCTGATTCCGTCTGCAGCTCCCAGGAAGTTATTTTCCCTTGCTTCCTCCCCTGAAGTTGATACCTTGGCCATAGCAATGCTTTCAAATACTTTGTTGGCCACTTTTTGCAGGTCAAACTCCACTCCGTTTGGCATGCCTTCAAGATGCTTGATATACAGCTCCTTGTTGCCGCCTCCGCCAGGGATGAGGCCGACCCCGGCTTCCACAAGGCCCATATACGTTTCCATCGAAGCCTGGATGTGTGCTGCCGGCAGGCATATTTCCGCACCTCCGCCAAGTGTCATGGCAAATGGCGCAGCCACTACCGGCTTGGTGCTGTACTTGATTTTCATCATCGCCTGCTGGAAATGACGGACAACCATATCCAGTTCAAAAACATTATCATCCTGCGCCTCCATCAGAATCATGGCCAGATTGGCGCCGACGGAGAAGTTTTTGCCCTGGTTGCCGATGACAAGACCCTTGTAGTTCTTTTCAACCTCATCAACCGCAAAATTGATCATCTGGATGATATCGAGTCCGATCGCATTGCTTTGTGAATGGAATTCAAGAAGGGCAACCCCGTCTCCAAGGTCCAACAGGCTCGCGCCTGTATTTTTCTTGATGACTCCCTTTTGTTTTTTAAGCTTCTTTAAATTAATATTCTTTGGATTTTCTTCTTCCGGCACATACTCGCCGTTTTTATAGAAAGAAATATCCCCGTTTTCTTCTTTATAGAAGGATGTATGCCCATTTGAGAGCATTTCCTTGATCCAGGCAGGGACTTCCTTGCCTTCTGCCTCCATTTTTCCGACTGATTTCTCGAGTCCGATAGCATCCCAAGTTTCAAATGGGCCCATTTGCCAGCCGAAGCCCCATTTCATGGCTTTATCGATGCTTGTAACATCATCTGCAATTTCGCCAAGCAGCTCGGCAGAGTACAGAAGCGCCGGGCTGAGGATGCTCCAGAGAAGCTGTCCGGCTTTGTCATCCGCATATACAAGCGCTTTCAATTTATTGGCCAGCCCTTTTTCCTGTTTGCTCATTTCAACCGAAGCAGCTTTCAGCTTTTGGCGCGGCCCGTACTCAAGTGTGTCCGGATTGAGTTCAAGAATTTCTTTTCCTTCCTTCTTAAAGAACCCTTGCCCGGATTTGCTGCCAAGCCATCCATTCTCAAGCATCTGCTTCATGAATGCCGGCACTTCAAAGGCCTCTTTTTCCTTGCCGTCCACCTGTTCATATACGTTGTTCGCCACATGGATGAACGTATCAAGCCCAACCACATCCAGAGTCCGGAATGTAGCGCTTTTCGGCCTGCCGATCAGGGGACCTGTCACAGAGTCTACCTCTCCTACACTATAGCCGCCCTTGAGCATTTCCTGGACTGTGATCAGAAGGCCGTATGTCCCGATGCGGTTTCCGATGAAATTCGGTGTATCCTTTGCTTCAACCACGCCTTTGCCCAGTACATCTTCACCAAACTTCTTCATAAAAGAAAGGACTTCAGGTGCTGTCGTTTTTGCAGGAATTACTTCCAGCAGTTTTAGATAGCGCGGCGGATTGAAGAAGTGGGTGCCGATAAAGTGCTTCTGGAAATCATCAGATCTTCCTTCAGCCATGCTGTTGACGGATATTCCGGAAGTGTTGGAGCTGACAATGCTGCCAGGCTTCCTGAACTGGTCAACTTTCGCAAATACCTGCTTTTTTATATCCAGATTTTCGACGACTACTTCGATAATCCAGTCGACATCTTTTAAACGTTCCATATCATCTTCAAAATTGCCGGCTTCAAGCAGCGCAAGGCTTTTTTTGGATGTGAGCGGAGCCGGCTTCTGCTTAAGAAGCTTTTGCAGCGCTCCTTGGCTGATCCTGTTTCTGACAGCTTTATCCTCCAAAGTCAGGCCTTTCTTCTGCTCTGCCTCATTTAATTCACGAGGCACGATATCCAGCAGCAATGTCGGGATGCCAATGTTCGCCAAGTGTGCAGCAATGCCCGAACCCATTACGCCGGAACCTAATACTGCTGCCTTCTTAATTTGTTGGATCAATTTTGTTTCCCCCTTTGACACTTTTGAATGAACACTCATTCATTTTCCTGATAAAAAAAATGGCAGAGAATGAGTTCTGTTAGTTAATACTATAAGATATTTCTGAAATTTTCGCAATATTTAGCAGTGAAATTTATTAAAATTTACAATCTCTGGCTTATAGTGAATTATCTCTGAATGGACAACCTAGTATGGAAGCTCACCCAATAAGGATCGGCGCTGATATCTGGCAAATGCCGTTCTTCGGGCGGGCATTCCCCGATAGCCGAGATTGGCAGGCAGGAGGTGAACAGGATGAAGCATAAGAAAAACCCTTCAAAAGCAGGCGTGAGCGCCGCCAGCGTAAAAGGTGACGCAGGCCCGACAGTTGAACGTGACGGCGGAGGAAAAAGAAACAGCCAGAACAATCAGTATAAGAAGTAAGAATTGCTGCAGGGGAGCGGGAGGCCGCTCTCTTTTTTTATGATTTATGGGGGTGGCGAGGTGGATGAGATGGAAATTAAAGGGGAGAT
>NZ_JASHIV010000031.1:0-48794 GCF_030733525.1 Bacillus sp. MMSF_3328
AGAGTAAGATTTAGCTCTGATAAAAAATTAAGATTAACGTTGACGTTTTTGTTCGTTCAGTTTTCAAAGAACAATCTCAGTCGCTCTCTTGAAGCAACTATATTAGAATAACATTTTCTCGCAGCGTTTGTCAACAGCTTTTTTCAAGATTCAAGTTGAAAGCTTTTGCCGAAAACGACTGCTCACCTATATTAACATCGTTCCTCTATACACGTCAACACCAGAATAATTATTTTTATACATGAAATATATCCCATTTATAAAAGCCGGCTGCTATCCGCAGCCGGCTTTACATTTACTTCTATATTAATAGGAGCTTATTTCTTAATCGTAATAATATCTTCTTCTTTCAGATCGACGCTGCCAGTTTTGTTAATAACAACTGCCTCGCCTTCAGCCAAATTAGTAAATACAATCGGCGTCATAATGGATGGTGCATTTTCTTTTACAAAGTCCAGGTCGACCTTCAAGAGAGGCTGTCCTTTTTCCACTCTGTCATTTTCTTTAACGAGTGTTTCAAAGCCCTGACCTTTCAGGTTGACTGTATCGATGCCGACATGAATCAGAATTTCGCGGCCTGAATCTGAAAGAAGGCCAAGAGCATGCTTCGTTGGGAACAGATTGACGATCTTTCCGTCAACCGGAGAAACGATAGTACCCTCACTTGGAACGATCGCGAAGCCATCGCCCATCATTTTGCCGGAGAATACAGCATCAGGTACATCTGTAATCGGCTTGATTTCTCCTTTAATAGGAGAAACGAAAACATCTTCACCCTTATGCTCTGTCTGAAGCGCTTCTGGGTTTACTTCCTCAATTTGCTGCTCAACACCCTTTTCAGGAGCCTTTTCTGCCGGACGAGGTTTTTTGCCGGTCATGATATCTTTCATTTGGCCTTTAATCGTTTCAGATCTAGGACCGAAGATTGCTTGGATATTGTTCCCTACTTCAAGGACACCGGATGCCCCCAGTTTCTTCAAGCGGTTTTTATCTACATCTTTAATATCATTTACAGAAACACGCAGGCGCGTGATGCAAGCATCAAGATGAGAGATGTTTTCCTGTCCGCCCATTGCTTCAAGGATCTGGTACGGCAGATCTCCACCTTTATTCTCACCTTCAGCTACATCTTCCTCTTCTACATCTTCGCGTCCAGGTGTCTTAAGGTTGAACTTGCGGATCGCAAAACGGAAGCCGAAGTAGTAAATAACTGCAAAAACAATACCTACCGGGATGACAATCCATGCGTTTGTCTGAGGGTTGATCAGACCGAACAGGATATAATCAATCAATCCTCCGGAGAAGGTCATGCCAATTTTTACGTCTAATAGGTGCATTGTCATAAAGGACAATCCGGCGAAAATTGCATGGATACCGAAAAGTACAGGAGCAACGAATAGGAATGAGAATTCCAGCGGCTCAGTAATACCAGTCAAGAATGAAGTCAAAGCTGCTGAAGCCATCAGGCCTCCGACAATCGCTTTTCTTTCCGGACGGGCTTCATGGTAGATCGCCAAAGCAGCTGCCGGAAGACCGAACATCATGAACGGGAATTTACCAGTCATGAAAGTACCTGCCGATAGATCTTGGACACGGTCCTTAATTTCAGCCATGAAGATCCTTTGGTCGCCACGCACCAATTCACCTGCATTTGTTGTATATTGCCCGAACTCATACCAGAATGGTGAATAGAAAATATGGTGCAGTCCAAAAGGAATAAGAGAGCGTTCAATAACACCAAACACAAACGCTGATAATGTAAGGTTCGCGTGAACCATGTTTTGAGAAAAAGCATTAAGTGCAGATTGGATCGGAGGCCAGATGATAATCATCAAGAGCCCAAGGACTACTGCACTTGCAGCTGTCGCAATAGGTACAAAGCGCTTTCCTGCAAAGAATCCTAAGTAAGACGGAAGCTCAATTTCAAAGAACTTATTATACATGGATGCTGCGAGAATACCTACAATAATACCGCCGAACACACCCGTCTGGAGGGTTGGTATTCCCAGTACATTGGCATATTCCATACTTCCTTCAAGGTCTTTTGCTTCAATGCCCAATACAGTACCCATCGTTACATTCATAATGAGGTAACCGATGATGGCAGCCAGGGCAGCTACACCTTCCCCGCCTGCAAGGCCGACCGCAACGCCGACCGCAAATAAGAGGGCAAGGTTACTGAAGACTATATTACCGGCGTTTTCCATGACGGAAGCGACCATTTCCACTCCGCCATTTTCCAGGAATGGCGCTAAATCAAGCAGCGCAGGGTTTTGCAGAGCATTACCAAAGGCTAGCAGGATACCTGCAGCCGGAAGGAGCGCTACCGGGAGCATTAATGCCTTGCCGACTTTTTGCAAGACACCAAAAGCTTTTTTAAACATGTGAATTCCTCCTTTTTTTATAAGCTCATAAAGCGTTTCCAATACTGAGCACAATTAAGCAGAAAGCAAAAAAGGCATGAGGAAAAAATAACCGAAAAAAGCTGTACAGGTGTATATTACCCATAAAACTTGTTTTCAATTATCTAATCACTCATGCCTGATCGTATCAGTAACACGTAATTATGATATCTATTTGATTTTCTTTTGAAGCCTCTGCAGGTGCATCGTCAAATACACCGCTTCTGCATCAAAAACCTTTTTTCGCAATGCTTGCTGCATCACTTTAATGAGCTTCCAGGAAAGATTGTAACACACAGGATACTCTGACTTCAAGAGGTCTGCAATTTTTTCTGGCTCTTCCACCTGCTCGCCGGTATGGACCCTCTCGATTGTAAACCTTAGATGCCGGACAAGCCTCATATAATCAATGCTTTCTTTATCGATTTTTATATCAAGCTGCTCTTCAATCATATTAACCAGATGGGTCACAAGCTGCGAGTGCTGGTTAACCTCGGAAAGATTCCGGTTCATGACGGCACTGTGGATATGGAGGGCGATGAATCCAACTTCCCCTTCAGGCAGATGGACCCCTGCCCTTTCTCCAATCAGCTGGACAACATCTCTAGCGACATCATACTCGAAAGGATACAGCGCTTTCGTTTCAATCAGGAAGGGATTGCGCATTTCCATGCCAATGGACAGCCTGCTGACAGCGAACATCAGGTGGTCGGTCAGCGCCACATGGATATGCTCATTCAATTCAGAGTTAGTCCGCTGCTTAATCAGTTCAAGAGAGGAAATAATAACATCCAGCAGTTCATTGTCCACATGCGGGAGAAGCTTGATATAGTTTTCCTGCTCTTTTTCATTCTTCAGGATAAAAAGCTTTTCTACTGAAGCTTCATCAATGTAATCACCTTTCTTATGGCTGAAGCCAATCCCCTTCCCTATGAGGACAACCTCGCCATGCTCCTGGTGATGGCCGATCAATACATTATTGTTTAGTGCCTTTTTCACTTCAAGCGTTTTCATATCCTCTTCCTCTTTTCAGTCTCCATCAAGTAGTTTCATGTTATAAAAGACAAAATCGGAAGTCAATAAAAAGAAAAGCGGAGGCGGCTGTTCACTAAGGAACGCAGGCTAAGTACGCCACGTCCTGTGGCAACGCCTGCATGACCCACTTCCTATGGGCCTCAAGGATAAGACAATCCTATACACAAAAAACAAAAAGAGCCCCCAGTATAAGGAGGCTCCCCAAATAATTATTTCAAGAAAATAAAGTATAGGACAAACACTGCAAACAGGAAGTACATGATCGGGTGGATCTCTTTAGCTTTGCCTTTTACGATCATGGTGATTGGGTAGAAGATAAAGCCGATTGCGATTCCGGTTGCAATGCTGTATGTGAGCGGCATGGCTATGATCGTCAGGAAGGCTGGAACAGCAATTTCGAATCTCTTCCAGTCAATCTGCCCAAGCGACGAGACCATCAGGACACCTACAATGATCAGAGCCGGAGCTGTAACTGGCGCTGTTATTACATCGAGCAGCGGGAAGAAGAACAGTGAAAGCAAGAAGAACGCAGCCGTCACAATTGCAGCGAATCCTGTCCTTGCTCCGGCAGCCACGCCAGCAGATGATTCAATATAAGATGTTGTTGTTGAAGTTCCTAGTATAGCTCCCGCTACAGTGGCACAAGAGTCAGCCAGCAGTCCTTTGCCTGCGCGCGGAAGGATATTCCCCTTCATGAGACCCGCCTGGTTAGCGACCGCGACGAGTGTTCCTGCTGTATCAAAGAAGTCAACGAACAGGAACGTCAGAATAACCACAAGCATTTCTGTCGAAAAGAATGAACTATCGCCAAATGCTGTAAAAGCAGCTCCGAATGTAGGCTCAAGGCTTGGTACAGCCCCTACAATACTTTCAGGAGCATTGATCAGTCCGAAAATCATACCGGCTATAGCAGTCACTGCCATCCCGATGAAGATACCGCCCTTGACGTTTTTTGTCATTAAGATGACCGTAATAATAATACCGAAGATGGCCAATAGGACATTTCCGTCTGAAAGATCTCCAAGCCCGAGCAGGACAGCATCATCATTGACAATGATTCCGGCGTTCTGGAACCCGATAAAGGCGATGAACAGCCCGATTCCCGCTCCTACTGCAAACTTCAGTTCAGCAGGAATGGCATTGATTATTTTTTCCCTGATGCCTGAAAGCGTGAGAAGTATAAAAATCAGACCGGAAATGAGCACTCCGCCGAGTGCATGCTGCCAGGAGATTCCCATCGTCAATATGACTGTATAGGCGAAAAACGCATTTAAGCCCATCCCCGGCGCAAGTCCGATCGGATATTTAGCAATCAGGCCCATCAAGATCGACCCGATGGCAGCAGCAAGGGCTGTCGCCACGAAGACTGCACCCTGATCCATCCTCATGCTGTCAGGAAGATCAGGAACCGACTGCAATGACAATGTGAGCGGGTTGACGGCCAGGATATAGGCCATTGATAAAAAGGTAGTTAATCCGCCAATGATTTCGCGGCGGTAATTCGTGCCAAGCTCTTCAAACTGGAAATACTTTTTCATTCTTTTCCCCCCCTAGTGTAAAAACCAAATAAAAAACGCCCGCCGGTTTCCGGGAGCGTGACAACAGGTTCCTGCCTATAGGGGGAATTTATAATAAGTTCAGTAAAATGATCCCTATAAACATTTACCTCGTAGTCAAGCTATTTACGGCAGCTCGGTAGAAACTTTCAGGCCATATCCCTGATATTATACGACGTAATACGACATATTCAGTTCTTCTTCATTTTAGCAGGAGCACTATTTTCAGTCAATAAAAAAAAGCGAACATTTTTCATGTTCGCTTTTTTAATGTTCGTATTTTTATTCCCATTCAATTGTTGCAGGCGGCTTGCTTGTAATATCATATACAACACGGTTGATATGATCCACTTCATTGACGATTCGGGTGGATATGATCTCCAGCACATCCCATGGCACCCTTGCCCAGTCTGAAGTCATTCCATCAATAGAGGTTACGGCACGGATCCCGATTGTATAATCATAGGTACGGGCATCACCCATCACACCTACGCTGCGGATATCAGGAAGAACGGTAAAGTACTGCCAGATATCGCGGTCAAGACCTGCCTTCTTGATTTCGTCCCGTAAAATCGCGTCTGATTCACGAACAATTTCGAGCTTTTCATCTGAAATTTCTCCGAGTACACGGATTCCTAGACCTGGTCCAGGGAATGGCTGCCTCCATACCACTTCATCAGCGATACCAAGCTCAGTCCCCAATGCCCTGACTTCATCCTTGAATAAAGTATTCAAAGGCTCAATCAGCTTAAACTGCATATCCTCCGGCAATCCCCCGACATTATGATGGGACTTGATTGTCTGGGCAGTTGCCGTGCCGCTTTCAATAATATCGGTATACAAAGTTCCCTGTGCAAGGAACTCAATTCCTTCCAGCTTGGCCGCTTCATCATCAAACACATATATAAATTCGTTCCCGATGATTTTCCGTTTTTGTTCCGGATCGCTGACACCTTTCAGCTTGTTAAGGAAGCGGTCTTTTGCATCAACTTTAATAACGTTCATGTTGAAGCCCTCAGAGAAGGTCTTCATGACACTTTCGGCTTCTCCTTTCCGGAGCAGGCCATGGTCTACGAAAATACATGTCAGCTGATCACCGATCGCTTTATGGATAAGGACAGCGACAACAGAAGAATCCACCCCGCCGCTCAGTGCGCATAAAACCTTCTTATCGCCTACAGCCTGGCGGATTTTCTCTGTCTCGATTTCTATGAAGTTCTCCATTGACCATTCGCCTTTGCACCCGCAGACGCCAAAGACAAAGTTCTTCAGTATATCGTTTCCGTATACAGAATGGCGGACTTCCGGGTGGAATTGAACCGCATAAAGCCCGCGCTCTTCATTGCTCATCGCAGCGATTGGGCAGGAAGGATTGATTCCATCAACAGAAAAACCTTCAGGTGCTTCTGTAACAAGGTCACCGTGGCTCATCCAGACTGTCTGCTCATTCGGAAGTCCGGCAAAAAGCTTGGACTCATGTTCGAGTGTCAGGACAGCCTTGCCATACTCTCTGTGCTTCGCGCGCTCAACTTTGCCTCCGAAATGCATAGTCATCAGCTGCATGCCGTAGCAGATGCCGAAAATAGGCAAGCCCAGCTCAAAAATTCTTTCATCGCAGCCGAAGGCATTTTCGCCGTATACACTGTTCGGGCCGCCGGAGAAAATGATGCCGCTAGGATTCATTTCATTGATTTCTTCTGCTGTAATTGTATGGGGGTGAAGCTCACTGTATACCCCAAACTCGCGGATCCTTCTAGTTATCAGCTGATTGTACTGACTGCCAAAGTCTAGCACGACAATCATTTCCTGGTTTTGCAGTTCTGTTTTCCCCGTCAAATCTGTCCACCTCGGTTATGTTATTTTTTCTTATCCTGCTCTCCCGGCCCTTACTTTAACCGCAGTCCGAAACAGCAACTCTTATCTCATGCTCCATATATCCGGTTAATTTTGGCCGGCTCTTGCCGCATGCCTGTCCAGCACCAGCCAAATCAAACAAAAAAAACCGGAACTCTCCTCCGCAAATACGCTGAAGGCAGAATTCCGGTTTTTAAGCATAAATGCCATAAAACGCTATATAGAATGACCTGCCTTCATAGTCAAGTCATTTAAGGTGACCTGGTAGAGACTTTCGAACCGTATTATCGAGGATATATGAAGGTGCATATTAAATTATGATTCTCGTGAACATTGTATCAACAGGTCATTTTTTTGGTCAAGCTATTGTCTTTTTAATTAAATTTTCCCACAATTCCCTGATTTCTTCCCAGCGTCCTTCTTCTTGGCTGCCTCTGTACAGAACCCGCTCATACTGGGCAGTAATCCTGCTCATTTCCTGTGTAGAGAAGAAATGATCGATATATGCAGCATATTCCCTCAGCGTCTGGTCCTGTTTCCTTTTCAGGCCATAGCGTTCAAGCTGTTTGAGCAGAGTCAGATACGCTGAAACAAAGCGGCCGTCCTTATTTTTCATCCGCCTGAACTTCCAGATGAAATAGACTGGAAGCCATTTGGACCTTTTCAGGTAAGCAGCCGCAGCCGCAACGGCAAGAAGCAGTAAGATCAGAGACATCGCCTTCCAGGAGCCAGTGAAGAATTCCTTTGCCTTTACACCCAGGTCAGCCAGCGTAAAGGATGATGCCTTATCACTGTTTTCTTCCGGGGAATCTGGTGCAGCCGGCTCTTCTTCCGGCTGGGCCGCAGTTTCTGCCGTATCCGTTTCAGCAGTGTCTGGCGATTGAGTGTCATAGGAATACTGGATATTATTTGAAAAGCCCTGTGTCGGCTCAAAAGGAACCCAGCCAATTTCAGGGAAGTAAACCTCCACCCATGAATGAGCATTGTTATTCGTGACTTCAAAGGTCCTGCTTGTTTCACTTTCCCTTGCCTGATATTCTCCTTCTGTATAGCCTTTCACCCATCTGGCAGGGATACCGAGGCTTCGTACAAGAACAGCCATCGAGGAAGAGAAGTTATCGCAATAGCCCCTTTTTGTATCAAACAAGAATTGATCTACATAATCATCGCGGGCACCGGGAACAGCCACATCTGTCTGGTCATAAGCAAAGCCGGACATCCGGAAATAGCGTTCTATCTCCCTAGCCTTATTAAACCAGCTTGTTTCATTGGCCGTAATCTCCTCTGCCAGCTCTTTCACCCTTGCCGGAAGATTATTAGGCAGCTGGGTATACCTCTCAAGGAAACTGCTGTCCAGACTTTGGCCATCTCCGGACTCCTGGAGTGCAGAAACACTATATTTCGGCACCTCATAGCTCACACTGTATTCCTTCAGAGGAATCGGCTGGACAGCATAAACTTTTTCAATCGCCGGATCCAGTTCAAAGCTCACATCCCCTTTTGGCTGTATGCTCTCAACACCAAGCGGGTATACAATATGCGGAGATGATTGATACAAATAGACTGAACTTGTTTCCGGATTGGTTGTCATCCCTTCTCCAGAAAAAGAGGAAATCGGCACTTCGTCTTCCTCAGTGAACGGAATGCGCTCTTCCCCTTCTTCAGAAGCAAGCCATCCTTTGCCTGTATACACATCCTTCGTCTCAACCTTCCAGTAATGGCGCGATTTCACTTCAGTACGGAAAACAACCTGGTTGTCTCCGATAAAGGGTCCGCCAAGCCTGGAATCATCGACTCCATAGCCTACCCTCGCAACAGAACCGCCTGGTCCGTCCCCGCTGTTCTGTCCATATGATTTTATATACGGGACTGGATCGGGCCAAATAGGCGCTGCCTTGGGAGCGGCAAGGCCGACCGCCACACTCAGGACAATCATCACCGCAAGAGGGGCCATCCATTTTCTCGAGAAAGTCCTCTTTTTTAAGATTGTCTCCCGCTCCATAAGCCTGTGGAATGTCAGGATCCCCATCACACCGAAACCGGCGATTACAGTACGGACAATGGCGCCGTCTGCCTGGTATGGAGTAAAGGTATCAAGCACAGTAATATAGGTCAATGTCATAAAAAAGAAAATAAAAATCTGCCTTCTATTGATCAGCCAATATTGAAGCAGATAGGTCATCAGCCAAATCAGCACAAAGAACAAAAGGCTTCTGAACAAGTCTGTGAGCTCCGGCCATTCGGCTGCCGACACAAAGGCCAGATTTTCTTTGATCTCCATGAAAAACGGCAGCACCCATTCCGGTGAAAAAAAAGCTCCCTCATAATAAAGATAATGCAGGGAATACAGGATATACAGGCATTTAACAAAGCCGCTGACCACCATATTCACGTGAAAATAATACATCACAAGGCCAAGAACAATGAACAAAATAAACACAAGTATGTTAGACGTATCTGTCAGCTGTTCAAGCGGGCGCATCCACTCCCACAGAAGCAGGAATCCGAACATATATAAAATGACAGAAGTGATGGTGTGCCTGTTCTCATCTGCCCTCATCCTCTATTCACCTCCGAAAAAGCCTCCGAAAATTGGCCTTCATGGACAAGCACGACCCTGACCCCGCGCGCGTTGGCAGAAGCCCTCAGCGCAATTTCCTCCTTGGCTGCGGCCTCACGCTCGTTTTTCAGCAGAAAAATGGTGACGGCATTTTTATGGGAAGCATAGAAGCTGGCCTTTTCCACCAGCCGCTTCGTCAGCTGAGCCGTGATCAGCATAAGCGAGACATTTTGCTGGGCAAGGAAATTCTCTGTTTCCAGCACCCGGTCAAAGGAAACCGGGCAGTCATCCTTCACTTTTGCGAGGTGATAAAAGAGCTGCTGCTGCTGCCCTTCCCCGCCTCTGACAGGAAATGCCGCCCTTTCCGTTCCCATCGTGATCAGGCCGGTCTGGGCGCCCTTGCGGAGGATGCCTCTGATGACCGAGGCTGTAAATGATACAATTCCCTCAAACCTTTCGTCAGGGGCGCAATCCATCATAATATACACATCATGAGATTTCCGCTGCTCAAATTCCTTTGTCATGATGTCATTCCGCCTGGCGGTCGCTTTCCAGTTGATCCAGGAAAACCGGTCTCCGGGCTGATATTCCCGAATTCCGACTGCCATGGAAGTATCCCTCTGGACCCGTTCCTTCGATGCAGTCATTCCCTGGTCATAATGGTTGTCTGCCGGCTTATAGATAAGCTCTTCATAAGCGGGATAAACCATGATCCGGCCCTCCGCCTCCACAAGCTTTTCCTTTTCAATCAAGCCAATTGGATCACCCGTTTTCAGGCGGATAGCCTCAAAGATATGCTCGCCGCGGGGCAGTCCATCCACTTCATACTCAAAAGAAACTTCCCGCTTGAACCAGGGAAACACAAAGGATTTTGCTTTATTCGCTTTTGCGGAAAAAGACAGCGCCTCATTCAGGCAGTCCTCGGCAATGAGAAAAAACAGCGGGAAAGAGTTGTCCCGCTTCAATGTTACTTTTACCTTAAGCTTTTCACCGGCATTATAATCAGTCTTTATAAGATCCCTTTCAGCACGGAAGGTGCCGACCGAATAAAAGGACAAAGCAAGCCCGTACAGGGCAAAAGGAAGGAAACTGTAAAATAGGAACCAGCTCACAAATCCTCCCTGGAACATTGCATAAGAAAATGTGATCAGAATGAGGAGAAATAATACGATCAGCTTCCAGACATTTTTGCCCAGATGTATCAGCTGCTTCATCTTACTTCACAGCCCTTTGGACAGGGACCGGCACTCTTGCAATCACGCGGTCCACAACTTCCTCGGCAGATATGCCTTCAAACTTGGCCTCGCTCTTCAGGATGATTCGGTGTGCCAGCACAGCGGGGGCCAGGTATTGGATATCATCCGGAAGGACATAATCCCTGCCATACATGAAAGCGAAAGCCTGGGCCGACTTCATTAGCGCAATCGATCCGCGCGGGCTCGCTCCAAGATATACACTGCTATGGGTCCTTGTCCTGTTGGAGATATCAACTATATATCTTTTGATGGTTTCATTCACATGCACTTCTTTGATCTGCTGCTGAAGCTCCCTCAATTCTTCAAGGTCAATGACTGGTTTCAGCTCATCGATCGGCGGCACCTTCTGTGCACGGTTCAGCACTTCCATTTCTTCGGCGACTTCCGGATAGCCCATTTTCATTTTCAGCAGGAAACGGTCCAGCTGAGCTTCCGGCAGAGGGTATGTCCCTTCATATTCAATCGGGTTCTGGGTTGCCATGACAAAGAACGGCTTCTCCAGCCTGTGTGTCACCCCGTCAATGGTCACACTGCTCTCTTCCATCCCCTCAAGCAGGGCAGACTGAGTCTTAGGTGAAGTCCGGTTGATTTCATCAGCAAGGATGATATGCCCCATGATCGGCCCCGGACGAAACTGAAATTCCATCTCTTTTGGATTATATATAGAAACGCCTGTCACATCTGATGGAAGCAGATCGGGAGTAAACTGGATCCGGCGGAAGTTGGCGCCCACCGATTTGGCCAGCGCTCTTACCATCATTGTTTTTCCAACACCAGGGACATCCTCAAGCAGAACGTGCCCGCCTGCCAGCAGTGCCACAAGGCTGAGCTCAGCGACATTGCGCTTTCCGATCATAACCTTCTCGATATTATGCAAAATCCTTTCAGCCGCGGGATTCATTTGATCGCGCATCTATATCCCTCCTGTATTATGACTATTAAGCAGGCCAAAAGGCGCGTACTTAACATGAATTTCTCTTGAATTATGATACTAATAACTTATATTCGACAGATTCTATTAAAAACCTGTAAAAAATACGGACCTGAGAAAATATTAACGAAAGGCCAGCATATCTATTGTAGGTAATTTTCAAAAATATGTAAAATGGAAAGATTTCCGGCAGTGCCGGAAACGTTTAGGATTAGTGAGGAATTAGAGAATTCTATTTTTCAATTTATCTTCCCGCCCAAGGTGATTACATGCTTACTATTGTGCAATATCAGAAACTAATGAAAGCATGCCCGCAATAGGCAGGGCATGCTTTCACGTACAATTAATCAAACGTTTGATTAACGATTTTCCCTTAACTTTTCCATCCGCTTAGCCCAGTCATTGATCTTTTGGTCGATCCTTTCCACTTCATCATCAATTTCCTGATGCTTGCTATTGATAATTTCATCCTGAAGCCCTTCCAATACCTTTTCATGCTCTTCTGTCTTTTTGAGCAGCTCCTCTTCCATGGCGGCATCGATCAGTTCATTTTCCTTCAGGTTCGCAATGGCGTCCCGGATGCGCCCGGCCTCATTCCTGATGGCATATCCAAGCCCCATGCCCATCTGATCGATATCAAGCTTCTGGAAGGATACGGCGAATGTATTTTTAGGAGAGGACCACTGCACGCCGATGATATCTATCAGCCCAGGCACCCACTCATTGGAGATGCTGCTGTTCAGCTGATCGGCATTGTCGGCGCCGATATATTCGCCCTTCCCTGCCTCAGCCACCTTCTTGAGCTGATCCTCCGCTTTCGCATCCGCATTAAACCCGATGATGTTCACCATCCGGCTTTCATTGGTTTCAGCAAACAGCCTGGCTTCCTCCACCGGATTTCCGTCACAGGTTTCCGCTCCATCGCTGACTATATAAAGGGTAATATCACCCTCATAGTCCATGCTCGCCTCCCTTGCAGCCTTTATGGCGCCGGCCAGCGGAGTCCAGCCTTTCGCCTCTACCCCTTCAACAGCCTTGAAGAAAGACTCTTCGTTATATGACTGAAGCGGATAAACCTCATCAATCGTCGTACAGGAAATCTGCTTGTCCTTGTCCTCCTGTGTGCCTGCATGCCCATACACATAAAGGGAAACATCATTTTCTTCGCCAATGGTCTTGGCAAAGCTTCTGACTGCACTCTTGGCAATTTCCATTTTCTGCTTGCCGTCTACGTCAAGCAGCATGCTGGAGCTGGCATCAAGGAGAAGAAGAGCCTTTCCGTCTTCCTGTTCTTCACCGGTTTCAGACTGTGCTGCCTGCTCCGGCTCAGGCAGGAGCGGTTCATCAAATTGCGGCTCATAGTCCATGATTCTGCCGATGGACTGCTGATAGGCACTGTTGCCAAGATAATAAAGCAGTGCCTTGAACATCATATCCGGATCATTCGTTTCCTTTGTGACCTTTTGCATGTGACCCTCAAAGTCCTCCCTGATCCCTGAAAGCGTATTGAAATCAGGCCAAAGCGCGGTTTCCTTTTCATAGCTGAAGTCCTATGTTAAAAGGCCCGGCTCTGCATTCCGGAACTCTTCCACCGTAGAAGGAATCACAACCGTGCTGATTTCATCTGTGACTTCACTGCCTTCTTCTTCATTGTCCTTCCCGGCCATTTTTTGATCAGCCGAACCGGCATCGGACCGGGCTGGTTCCGCCTTGTCCACTTTCTTTTCCCCAGAGCAGCCGGCCAGTACAAACAAGACGGTCAGCATCAGCAGCATGTATTTTTTCAGCATTCTTTACCCTCCCTGATCAAATTTCTTTTTCAAGTGTTATAGAATGTTCCTGCCTTTCCTGCGGAACCCTGAAGCCTAAGGCACCCGAGATGATATATAAAACACTTGGCACGAACATCAGAAAAATTGAAATCGGAAAGCTCAATACGCCAAATGCGATCATCAGCCCCCCAAATAGCTTGTGATTCATCCTGTTTACCAGACAGCCGACAATCAATGCCCCTGCCTGGATCATGAAAAATAAGAGCGTGACAATAAAGATAATGCCTGCCGCCTGCTGATCATCTGAGGCTGCTGCCACAAAAGCAATAACAAACCCTATAAACGATAACAAAATGCCGATGATGCCGCCCACCAGCCCTAACACAAACTCCGCTGTCCTTTTCACTCTCAATCCAACTCCTATGTTGATGCGATTAATAATGGTATATGATCATTGCCTTCCATAATTTTACGTTTACCACTCTGTTTCGTTCCTGGGTTTTTGGTCCTGTTTTTTGAATTTCCATTGGTGATTTAGGCCTATCAAGACACGATATGCGCTGTATTATTTCTTGCCTCAAGCCAGTTCCCCAGGAATCCTATTTCACCCTAAAGCGTTCTCAATATCACCCCTGCTGCCATTAGTAGCACAAACACCGCCACGATTCTGATCCCTGCCAAAACCGCTTTTCCGCTTACCCTTTCCCCCTCATACCTCCCAGCTGTCCCATCAATTACAGCAACACCAAGGCAGCAGAGGAAAAGCAAGCAAAAAAACAGCAGATTATATTTTTGCTCCTGAAAATCAATCAGCCAGTTATCAGATACTGTATAGGCATATATGCCAAAAGAAAGGCTAACGGCGAGAAAGAAGAAAAGATTGAATTTGGCAAGGGTTTTTTTCTTGATAATATCAGCTCCCTTATGATTTATTGTTTCTTTTGGATAATTTTTCTATTTTTTTAAAATCAAACTTATATTCCCTCTTACCTGCCGATTAAACATAAAAAAAGAGTTCTCCACGGGAAAACTCTTACTTTACCTTATTCAGCTTATAGCAGCCCCATTGAAAGCCGCCACAAAAGAAAGAAAACTGCAATTGAAATGCCGCCATATACTGCTTTTTTACTTACCCTTTCCCCCTCATCCTTGAGAGAGGCCCCGCTTATGCCAGCAAGAATAAGTCCGATTGAAGCTAACACAACAAATGTGACAATCTGATTGAAGTACTTTTGGGTATCAATCATCCAGTTTTCCTGGATTGTGCAGGCATAGATGATGAAGCCTCCGAGTACCACTACCGTGTAAATCGTTGCAATACGGGAAAGTGTTTTTTTGTTCATTGAATTCCCCCCTAAAAGCTCATACTATGCGCCAAAGGAGAAAGAGTACCGCGATGACCGCCCCAGTGCAGAGTGCTTTATTATTCAGCTTCCTGCCTTTCTCCCGTAAAGAAGCTATATCAATGGCTGCCAATATCGCTCCTATCAAGAAAAGAAAGCCAAACAGCAGCAGGTCTGCTCAAAGACCTTGCATTCTATTACTTTTCCAAGTATTTAGCACACCCATGGCAAATAACATTATTAGTTCACGCACTCCCTGCTTTAAATATACCAAATATAGTAAATCCCGACCAGGTTCAGAAGCTGCAACTGTAAGAACTTTAAGTACAGTACATTCGGGTTCAATAAATGCAGATCATTAATAATATCTCTTATTTGCCACGGCCAGACTATACTTAAGGAAGGGGAATTTCTTCAACTTTCTATTTTGGGTTTCAAACACAGATTTTCTCACATTTGTGACTCCCTGCTTTGATAATTCCCCTCATAACCAGTAGAATAGAGTCATCTATGGGGTAAGCGAGAAAGGCAATGGAGGCTTTGCGATGAGAGCACGCTATGAATTGAATGATATGAACCTGACATTGAGCAATGTCACGCTGAGGGACTCAGCTGAGAGCTATGTCCTGCTGAAGGCTGCCGATGAATCCGGCAATGAAGTGACCATCAAGATTTCTCACGATCAGGCAGAGTATCTGGAAATGGAGTTCAAGGATCTTAACAGGCGCCGGCATGGGCACAGGCCAGCCGAGGCCCGCAGGCAGGATCCTGTTGAAGAACCAAAAGAAGACCCAGCGGAAGAAGAATACAATTTATTCAATATGGATCTGTTTCCGGACGAATAAGCAAAGAAACCCTCACAAAAGCCTTAATGGAGCAAGGTTTTTGTGAGGGTTTCTTATTATTGTCAGGCATTCTCTATCTACGGACCGTGCCTGACACCGCAAAAAGACATTTATTGCATATTGTCCATCTGCGGTGCCTGACACTCCTACTGCAGCCCCTCTATCTCCATCCCCCTTACCGGCAGAGAGCTTTCTCCTGTGTCGAGGTAGATGACGTTTACTTTGTCGTTTTCCTCTAGATAGATGCTCATCGGGCTGTTTTCTGATGAGACGATATAGCTTTTTCCACTTTCGAGAAGGAAGTAGACGGTTGTGTAGTCGCCGGTTTTTTCTTTATAGACGCGTACGACTGTTCCGCTGATCTGTTTTTCTTCTGCCTTGGAGCTGCCGTTGACGCTTCCGCCGCCGCGCTGCAGGGCTGTTTTATAAAGCTTGAGCGCCTGATTTGGCGTATTGGCATAGGCGGAGATTTCCGGATTTGCCGCTGATACGATAAAGTAATTCTGCAGGAATCCGTTTGCATCCAGCACCGGCGTCAGCCAGCTGGCTTCTCCGTAGAAGTTATACAGAATCGGCATTTCGCCGCTCCATTTTTTCTCAATGAATTTCTTATCGATGATCTGCAGGTTCCCCTGCGAATCCATATAGGACTCTTCCAGATTCCCTGTGTAGAAGGTCGCTTCGCCCGTCCTTGAATTTGTCAAAGAGTAGCCAAGCATGCTGTCTACCCCTTCTTTTGGCGAGGTGAAATCTGTGAAGTAATACATATCTCCATTTTCATCGAAAATCGGGCTTACATTTGCCTCTGTCCCTTCATCAGAAGGCAGCTTCACTTCGGATTTTCCGAAGACACTGTTCCAGAAGCCCTGGACATAGTTTCCGTAATAGCTGTTCTGCAGGCTGACGGTTTCAGGCGATACCGCGCCATCGATGAAGTCAGGTGCATCTGCCAGCTTATACGACTTCATTTTACCGTTTTGCGGATCGACCACAACGATTCCCTCTGCATCAAAGCCATTCCTGGCAGAGATAAACTCTCCGTAGGTGCGGACATAATAAGGCTTTCCGTTATCATCCACTTCCAGCTGCACGTCACCGTTGAATATCCTCTTTGGATAGTTGTTCCGGATGTGCCGCTCTATGTTCTTGTTAAAATAAGACGAAGGCGTGTAGGTCATCTTTTCTTTCACAAACTTTGGATTGGCATTAGAATCCGTCGCACTGATGGTAAAATACCCCGGCGTTTCGTCACCCTTCATCCACTTGAAGAATCCGGAAAACTCAACTGGCGCGATGTAGACATATTCGCCGTTCACCTTCTGGATCTGCAGGCTGCCGAGCTCATAATAGCTCGTATCCGGCACCTGGCCAAATGCCTTTTTCATCTTATTGCGGGCAAATTTCGGCGGCACGCTTGCCGGTGTCTTTTCTTCATCAAAAGCTTCGATTTCCGTCTTTACATCCATCTTCGCTGACTCATACTTTTCATCGGCGTTAAAAACGAACGCGGTCAAAAGGTAAATTCCGGCCAGCAGGGATACCAGGAACACAATGCTTTTAACAAGACGCTCCTTCCCTGCCGCCAAAAAGGCGCCGACACCTGAAGCCAGGATCAGAACCAGCCACACGGAAGAAAAATTCCGGTCCAGGTTGGTTAAATAGTAAAAACCGAAAGCGGCAATAATTGAAATGACCGCCGCCACTGTCATGCCAACAACGCTGAAGCGGCTTTTCTCTTTCTTATCCTTTTTCCCGCTCCTCCCGCCTTGAAGCGGCACAAGCAGAACTGCAACCACCAGTCCGATTATAATCGAAAATATAAAAATGCTTCCCATATGCTTCCCCTTTCAGGAGTTAGTATTTCTTGATGCATAGTATGTATACGGATGAGGGGCGATGGGGTTTCGTTTTGTTGAGAAAAGGCTCAGCAGCACATTTCACTTATTGAAATAATTCCTGATGATAGGCACGATTTTTTCCTTGAAGTCCTTCTTCCCCTGCACCTTCCTATTCAGCCTGAGCGATTCCTGGATATTTTCCTTATCAATCTCGAGTGGATTTCCATCAGGATCTCTTTCGAAGGTGGACATGGACTTTTCTAATTCTTTCTCATTAGTCTCCATTGCTGCTTTCAAGAGGCCTTTGAGCCTGGGAGCCTTCACTTTGCCTGAGGAGACCAACTCATAAATACGTTTATATGCCGGGGCCATTGTCCGCTCTCTCAGCCCGAAAGTGTACATAATAATACTGTACCTTTCAAACTCTTCCTCCATTTTCCGCAGAAAGGCCAGGTCAAAATAGCCTCTTTCCCTCGTAATCTCCCTTTGATAGCCTCCTACTGTATACACAATGTCCCTGATTTGCGATGACTCTTCTATAATCACCTTCGTTAATACAAGGATTTCCTCTATGGCAGCCTCCAACTCGGGGTCTTCCCGCACCAGCTCTCCTTTATGCTTGCCCAGCAACTTCACCATTTGCTGATAAGGCTCCATATTCGTATGCATCCTTGGAACAATGCCTGCAATAGTGTTATGCACCATGGTATTGTAGGAAATTAAATAGTAAGCAGCTTCCTCAACCTTTTCAGCCTCTGGTTCCTTGCCTGAAGCGTCTAAAAGCAAATACCCTGTGATTTTACCCAATAAAGTATTATACACCGTCAAAAAGTAATACTCTTTCCCGTCAAAATAGGCAAAATCCCACATATCCCATTTTTCGAGGAACTTCTTGTGCTTCTTGATGGTTTGGATGTGCTGTTTTGTTGGTTTGACGTTGATCATTGGGGCACCTCCGGCTTGTGTATGATAAAAAGCCCTGATTGGCATGTTAGCCAATCAAGACTTTAGAGATTACAAGGTTATAGTTTAAAATAGTTTGTTAGTCCTTATCTCAACAAATGCTGTCACCAATACTATTGATCGCATTAACTAATTATTTTGGTTTTCATTGTACTTTTTTTCAATTTCCTGTTTAACACTTTCAAAATTTGAATCGGCTAGGCTTCGTAGTTCGAGCCTAATTTCGTCGTTTAGGTCCGATACAGAGCTAAATCGTTCATCAGCCAGATCTGACAGGAGGCTATGTGCTTCTCTAGTAATTTGTTCTTCATCTCTCAAGGCTGTAAGTGTTTTTAGGATATTGAGGTTTTCATAACGGTTTGCCTGATTCCATTCAATGCCGAAGGTTGGGATGTTTTTTAGTTTTAAATCGTATCTCTGGCTCGAAGCATCGTTTATAGCGTTATTTCTCCACTCATCCCACTTTTTCGCTATCTGTTTGGCTTTATCCAGTTCTTCCTTCAGCTCACTCTGATTGCGTGCATTGCTAAATAACCCTTTTGCGCTTTTGGCTACTTCCTTCAGCTGATTCTGCCCCTCTGCATCTAAGTCAAACCCAATCACATTGACTATCGGCTGAATATCAGAATCTCCAAGGCTCTTGGCCTGTTCCACAGGGTTGCCATCACAGGTTTCAACTCCATCGCTGACCAGATAGATAATGTTGGTATTCGTATCTCCTTTATAGGACAGCAAATCATTTTTTGCTTCCTCTATTGCAGCGGCAAGCGGGGTCCATCCAGCAGGCTTGACAGTCTGCAAAGTGCTATTGAGTTTTTCGCCGTTGTAGTCACCCATTTCATAGATGAGTTCATTGCTCTTACAGGAAAGCTCTTTGTCCTGGTCAGAACCTGTACCTTTATGTCCGTAAACCCTTAAGGCAACATTTGCTCCTTCAGGGAGGTCTTCGGCAAACTCTCCAATAGACTCCTTAGCGATATCCATCATGGTTTTGCCATCGATTTGGTTTGCCATGCTTCCGCTGGCATCCAGGAGAATCTCTACATTAAGGTTTTCTTTAAACTGGTAGCGCTCGTCCTTAATATCCGGACTGCCAAACGATTCCATCTCCAGTTCATCCAATACTTCTGCCGGATTAGGATAGTCTTCGTGGAATAAGTTCAGCAACTTCCTCCAATACAATTCAATCTCTTCGCCGGTCGGTTCCTCACCAAGCTCAGGAAGCTCCTTTAATTGTTTTAACAGTTCTTTTTGCTGTTCAGGAGTTAGCTCATCATAATCCTGCCCGGAAAACATGCCTGCTTCTGCATTGGCTAGCTCAACAGTTGTTTTTGTTGGTTCTGGCAATGAAGCTAACATCTCTTCAATTGAGGTTTCATCTTTGCTGTCTGTACTGTCTTTGTTGTCTTCAGCCTCTTTCATGGCAGAGGTTTCTTTTTGATCATCTTGTTTTGTATCCGTCTGTTTATCGCTGCATGCTGTCAGCAAGGTGAGCATGACTGTAGAAATAACAAAAATGTTCCAAAACTTTTTTCCCATAGTGGAAAAACACCCCTTAAAAATTAAAATTAACAAAATTGAACCATTCCTATTCTACTGAAATTTGGATAGTCTACAGTTCATACGGGAGTAATGATTGTATGCCTTTCTAGCTCATTGCGGGGAGTATCAGGCATTCCCCTGGCCATCTTCTCTGGTATAAGACCCTTGTAGCATGGGGATTACCTTTTCATGCAGTTTTCTGCTTGAGCTATCATCCAATTCTTTTGTTACATTTTTCACAGTTTATGAAGGTATTTATAGCCTAAGACTTATTTGTTCTTCCCTAGATTCTTTGGCTTTTCCTGGACCGCTGGATTATTGCTGCTGTATTTATTGATGAAATTGGGTCCTCTGGATAGGCATAAGTTTCTTCTAATGATATCGGTGCTTTTAACTTTCTAAACTAATTCATTCTAGAATCATAGATTTTCAGATTGTATATTCCTTCACTTTACAGCCCTACTCATTGTTGGCCTCTACCGCTTTTCTAGAGTTCTGACTTAATAACATCGGCTTCTTTTTAATTCTCTCAAGGTGCTCTCGGCTTTCTTTTTGCAGTCCTTCAGGCTTTTCTAACAGTAAAGTAAATAGAAGAAAAGCTTATGAGCTGCGGATATTGTGTACTGCTTAAAATCACAGGCACCCTATTAGAAGCCAATCATAACCGTAATATTGCAAGATTAATTGATGTTTTTGTCATACAGCTCATTGATCTTTTTTTCATTGTCATCGTAGCCTTGTTCAATCATATCCATTAGAACAGTCTCAAGCTCGTCAAAAATTTCTTTCTGGCTGCTATAGTATGCATCCCTTATTTCCAATACCTTCAACCCTTGGTCACCAGTAATTTTACCTTCGTATTCCAAAGAAGATAAAGCTGAGATTATTCTATATTCTTCAAACGTTTGATTAAAAATCCAATCGTTTGATATAGAAAGAAGCTCATCTTTTTGCCGGATATTATTTTGAACATTTTTCCCTGTTTCATCTACATACCATTTAGTCCACTTTCCTGATTCCTCAATAGCCTTTTCCAGCTCATTATCCAGCTGTTCCTGGCTTTTGACATTTTGATATGTACCGCCAGCGGCCTGTGCGACTTCTTCCAGCTGCTGCTGGTCTTTACCGTTTACGTCGAATCCGATGATATTGACGACTGGTGCCACTCCTGAGTCTTTTAAACTTGCTGCCGCCTCGACCGGATTGCCATCGCAGGTTTCTATTCCATCGCTCACCACATAAACAATATTTTTGTTCTTTTCCCCTTTATAAGCTTCCAGGTCCTTCTGGGCTTCCATCAGTGATTGGGCCAGCGGAGTCCATCCTGCAGGCTTAAATTTATTTAAAGCTGTATTTAATTCCGCCTCAATATATGGCTGAGGGGCGTAAACAAGCTCATTGGATGCACAGGACATTTTTTTATCGGCATCCGAACCTGTTCCTTTATGGCCATACACCCTTAATCCGACATTTGCTTCTTCAGGCAGTGCGGATGCAAATTTTTTTATCGACGCTTTTGCCAGCTCCATACGTGTTTGAGATCCCATTTTATTTGCCATGCTCCCGCTGGAGTCCAATATGATTTCAACATTAAAGCTTCCCTTCTCTTCGGAACTTCCTTCTGATTCCGGCCCACTTACGGTTAAAGAAACAATAGCCTCTCTCGGATCACGGTACTCTTTTCTAAAAAGAGAATACAAGTAAGCAAACAGGTCATTTAACTCCTCTTCGGATGCCTCTTCCGGAAGCTCAGGGACCTTGCTCAAGGCTTGCTGTACCTCTGGGTCTTTAATCTGTGTGTCTTCAGCAGTAAATGGACCTTTTGGATAGCTGATGATTTCCTCCAGACTGGCTGGGATTTTTTTGTTTTCCGCTAGATTTATTTGTTCCTTAGCGTCTTCAGCGTCTTCAGCGTTTTCAGTGTCTTCAGATTCGTCGACTTGCCCGATAGCCGCTGCATCATTGCCTTTTGACTGTTTTTGTTCAGTGTTATTCCCACTTTCTTTTGAACATGCTGTGATGATGAATATTGATAGGAATAGAATAGTGAGTTTTTTAATAAAATTGCTCATTTTAGACCTCCAGATCAGCCTTCTATTTTATGTTTGTGCACTGCATTTTGCTTTTTTAATAAGATAATCTTTATCACTGCCATTTCAGTTGAAAGTAGTACTTGATATTCTTCTTTAACACTCTAAAAATCACTTCGGATTCATCAGCAGCCTATAAAGCTCTTCCTTATTATCCAGCTCATCCACCGGGGTATCTTCCTTCACCATTTCCCTGAGTTCTGGCATGTCTCTCGCTGTTTCAGAATAGCTGCTCAGCATATGGGGTTCATTTCTCATGAACCAGAGATAATCCAGAAGGAGTGATGGCTTTTTAAAAAATACGGTATGTAAGTAGGCTAGAATCTCCTTCCGGTCTCTTTCTGTCTTGAGCTGTTCATCATTTTTCCGGACGGCTGCCCTTACCATTTCCACCACACAGGCCCTTACTTGCCGTTGGGTTTCCTCTGTTACGATCTCTGTATCATTGGCCTCTACCAGCAAGTCCGTTCCTTTTTCGACGCTGTTATAAATGATAGCCTGATCTTCCCTTAATCTTTTGGCAGAGTCCAGGCAGCGGTTTATGCTTTCCATCATTTCCGGAGGAGCAGTGGCCTGAAGCTTGTTCTTCAGCGATGTGAGGACCTTTTCCCATCTTCTGTACAGTTTGGCTGAAGGAGACAGCGCCCACTCTGCTCCGGTTGTGACTATAGTTGAGCCTGCTGTTCGATAAACATGGACGATGAGAGTTGCTCTTTTCACTTCTTCGTAAGGAGGGACAGAGCCATCCTCCCTGATATAGAGGTCCTGAAGGGTTGGATAGTAGCTTATCGCGTAGTATTTTTGCCCGTTATAGTGAAACTTTGAAGGCAGGCAGTCGATCCTGTTGCTGGAGGGGTCATATTCTTTGGCTACTTTTTTGATATGGTCTGGCAGTTTTTTGTAGTCGAGTATCAGCATATCCCCTTTCACTATATTTTCGCTTCAAATTCCCGACTATTTTTATAAAAAGGCCATTAAATAAAACCCGGGATACAATATTCCGGGTCTTATATATTTGCGCTTATATCATTAGTCCTCAAATCTTATTTTCTTAAGGTGATTCCTCCTCATAAAAGGAATGGCTGCTCCTATAAATAGGGGGATAAGAGGGAACTTCCCATCCAGCACCAGCCAATCTAATAAGAATGCGGGAATGTATATAAGATAGGTAAACAACATTATCAATAGATAGATCCATTTCCACTTTCTTTCTTTTTTTGTAACGATTTTACCCATTCCTTTCTTGAATACGAATCGTTTAGACTGCCTTCCACTCATTATATAGATTAGTCACAATGATGGTTTGGAGCGGAAGCAGCAGCATAAGGAGCAGGATCTTTACAATGAGTAATGTGAAATATACATCTGTATAAAAAGTCAAAAGGGTTATCAAAACATTTTCAAAAAACAATTGAGTTAGGGAAAGCAGTATAATTAAGAAAAACGCCTTGAAAAAATTTTTCTTCATAAAGCTGACTGATTTTTTGATTGCCACTTTAAAACTTTTCACGCTATCAGTAAAAAAGTAAGGGACAAAGTAAAATAGCAGCAATACGGCCAGTCCAGGCAATACAAAGAAAAGTCCTCCAATAAAAATCAGAAGTGAGTAAAGGCAGGCAAAAATATAAACGGGGATAGCCTTTTCAAGAGAGAAAGAAATAGCTTTTTTAAACGGGTTATCCTCTCCCTCATCCTCAAGCAAGGTATATTTAATAAAAGGAATTTGCGCAATTGTCAAGAAAATCAGCATAAATACACCATTGGCTACATCACCTATTAAGTTAGGATAATCCGTGTATAAGGTTTGTTCGTAAATATAGTTGACAATAAATGCATGCGCCAGAAGCAGTGGCACGTAAGTCAGCAAAGATAAAAGAATGATTTTATAAAATTCTTGCGCATACAGGCTGAATGAATTAGAGAAGATTTTTTTCATTGGCCTCTCCTGAGTTATGATTTCTAATTAACGGTGCTGAAATCTTTTCAAAATCTTTTTTGCCCTGGACAGACCTGTTTACTCTTAGGGATTCTTTTATATTATTCCGGTCGATTTCCAGAGAAGCACCGTCCGGGTCCCTCTCATAGGTAGACATAGATTTTTCAAGTTCCTTTTCATTTGTCTCAATGGCAGCCTTTAGTATACTTTTCAGCTTTGAGATTGAGATCTTTCCTGAGTCCAGAAGACGATACAGCTTTTGATAATCAGGCTGCATTTCACGCTCCCTAATTCCATATGTGTACATGATTTCGCTGTACCGTCCAAATTCATTCTCCATCACTCTTAAGAATTCCTTATCGAAATATCCTCTTTCTCTAGTTACTTCTCTTTGATAGCCACCCAAGGTATAGACAATCTCTCTAACATAAGCTGCTTCCTGAATATTTTTCTGGGTATAATCGATTATTTGGTCTATTGCTCCACTTAGACCTGGCTCCTGTTGAACGATCTCTGCTTTATGATTACTTAATAATTCCACCATATCCTGGTAAGGCTGCATATTCTTATTCATCCGCGGTGCCAGGCCATTTATGGTGTTATGCACCAATGTATTGTAACTAATAAGGTAATAGGCAGGCTCCTTAGCCTGGCTGTAGGATATTTCCTCTCCTTTGTCATTCAAAATCAAGTAACCGGTGATGCCACCGGTTATTGAATTATAAGCAGTCAGAAAATAGTATTCACTGCCGTCATAGTAGGCAAAATCCCACATGTCCCACTTCTCCAGAAACTTTTTATGTTCCTTTATATTTTTCAAATGTTCTTTCGATGGCTTTACATCAATCATTTCTGCACCTCATTATCCAAACACTGACTTAAAGAAACCTGTTACCTTTTCTTTTGCCTTATTAAATTTCTTTTTAACGTCTTTAACAATTTTCTCTCTGTTCCTATACATTTTGTGACCAAGGCTCGCCAGACTCAATACCCCTCCGACGACCACCATTCCCGCAGCTATCGGCTGCGCTCCTGGGATCAGCGCTACTGCAGGGGCTAGACCTGTAATAATTTCTCCAGAATTACCAACCAGGTCAAAGGCTGCTGCCGTTTTCTCTTCAGATGTACCGGCACTGTTGAATTTCTTAACATTATTCACTGTATCATTGACAGCAAAAGGCAGTGTAACAGCAGAAACAATAGCGTTTCCAGGCGTAAAGGTTTTACCCGCCCGATATAAATCATCGAATTTTTCTGCTGCCTCTATAATATCTCCAGCTTTCTTGAGGTTGTTTATATTTCTAAACTCTTCAAATGTCTTGTACTTTTGATAAAGATCTTTTGAGTTTTTATAAACAGACTGGGCATCGTAGATGGCATCTAAAGTAGGGTCGCCCTTTGTTAATGTCTTAAATCCATTAACCGCGAGACCTTTTTTGTAATCCAGATAATCCTTAAGCTCCAGATCATTCCCTCTCACAACTTTATCTGCCAGATTAATAGTTCCTCCTACTATATCCTTAGCAGAATATTTAAGGACATCGTAAGGCTTTGGAGAGTTAATGGACAGGAATGGATCTTCGGCAGTATTGCTGCTGTTGTTTGACGGTGGATTTTTTGTCTGATTCAGCTGGTCAAGAGTTTCCAATCCGGGGTTTTTATAGTCTTGGCTGTAAGGCGGACCAGGCGGGGGATTATTGGTATTGCCGCCAGGCACTGTTGAAGGGTTGTTGGGATTGCTTCCTGGGTTGTTTCCTGGATTGTTTCCATTCGGGTTGCTGGAAGGCCCATTTGGGTTATTATTGCCTGGACCTGAATTCCACTCTGGCTTAGTTTCCCAAGGTTTGGTGTTCCATTCAGGCTGATTGTTCCATTCAGGTGCTGTCTCCCATGCAGGCTTGGTCCAGTCGGGCTTTGTTTGCCATTCAGGAGCTGTTTCCCATGCTGGTTTGGTCCAGTCAGGCTTTGTTTGCCATTCAGGAGCTGTTTCCCATCCGGGATTTGTCCATTCAGGAGAGCTCTCCCAGCCAGGACTGCTCCAGGTTGGATTGTTATTCCAGCCGGAATTTGAGTTCCACGTTTCCCAGGCATATGCATTTATAGCAAGAAATCCGGGGTTCATGAAAAATATCACTGCCAATGCCATAAGGGAAACAAATATCCTTTTGACACTCTTCATTTTTTACCCTCCAATCTTTTTAAAATGGCGACAGATTAAGACTCCAACTCATTGCTTCTGCAAAATCAAAACTCGGGCCCTGCCCCTTTTGTTTGATGTAACGCTGATTTTCAGAAAAATACTCGTCGAATTTCACTGCCTTATATCGTGTAGAGGTTTCTACCTCGATCCTGTTTTTATTGTTTAGGAAAATGGTTGTTTCTTCAACCTTTCCATTATTTCCTGAAATATTTGAGCCGACTTCAAAAGGAATTAGACTCTCCGCGTTATTCAATTCTGCCAAAACTTTTTCTTGAAGCAGGCCATTGCCTGGCAGTTCTTGTTTGAGGATATTATTAATCGCAATATGGTTTTTCTCATACTTCTTGTAGTCCTCTGGCAAAGCTTTGATTTCATCGTCAACCTTTTTCCGCAGCTTTTCAAGATCTAAATCGGGATTCTCCAAAAGGCGTCTAACAACCTCTTCATCGTATTCAGTTATCGCTGTATCAAGTGCTTCCAAAATAACCCCTGATGCTACAAGACTCGCCTGTTCCGCATTATTGGAGGCATGCTGCTTCTCAATTAGTACATTCGCAAAGTTTGCAATCATCATAAACATCAGAGCAAAAATTCCAAAAAAACTGATCATGAATAAAGTAGTATTGCCTTTTTCATTTTTCAAGCGTTCCACTTAATCCATCACCCCTATCACCCTGCCATTGATCGACCTGGCAAATGATATATTCGGCAGTGATCCTGTATATTTTTCAGGAATAAAGATCAGTCTTAAATCTACATTCAGTGTAAGTGTAAAGTTATTGCCATTTCGTCCGCTTTCAACGACTCCGTTGAAATTCAGATTTCCTCCTGCGTTAGATAAGACAGTGCTTGCTGCAGTATTAGCTTCGCCCATATCTCCTGAGGTTGAATAAACCTTAGCTGCTTCATTCACTGCAGACTGAGCCACCATGACGGCGTATCCTGCTACCAGAAATTGAACAAAAATCATCAATATCAACAAAACAAGGGGCACCATTGCGAGGAATTCAATGGTGGCCGAGCCCTGTTCATTTTTTAGCTTTTTCACAATGCGCCCCCTCCTTGTTGTTTAATTGGATACATTTTTTTCATATAATTCATCTATTTGCTGCCTAATACTTTCCATATCAGATTGTTTTGCATCAATTAATACGTTTGCCAAATCATCAATTACTTGCCTTTGGCTTTTGTAATAGTCATCTCTGAAGTCAGTTAATTGTGAAAGCTGCTCATCAGTTATTTTGCCCTTTTGCTTTATTTGGCTTAATGAGGTGGTGATTTTCGCTTTCTCAATATTATGATTCTTCACCCAGTCGTTCTTAATGGAGCGGATATCCAGTTTCTGAGTATTGAAGTCTTCCAGGGAATTCATTCGTTCTTCGTAATACCAGGTCCGCCATTTTAAAGATTCCTCTACAGCCTTATTCAGCTCATTCTGCAGCTGCTGCTGGCTGGTAACATTCTGATACGTTCCTCCTGCAGCTTTTGCTACTTCCTCCAGCTGCTGCTGATCCTTCCCCTTAACATCGAACCCAATGATATTGACAACAGGGGCTACACCGGAATCTTTCAGATCTTTTGCAGCCTCTACCGGATTACCGTCGCATGTTTCAATCCCATCACTGACCACATAAACCATATTCTTATTATCCTGCCCTTCAAACTGGGCCAAATCCTTTTGGGCTTCTATCAAGGATTGCGCAAGCGGCGTCCAGCCCGCTGGATTGAATTTATCCAGTGCACTGTTCAGTTCACCTTCATTATAAGGCTGGGGCGGATACACCAGCTCATTGGATGAGCAGGACATTTTTTTATCTGAATCTGACCCTGTTCCTTTATGCCCATATACTCTTAAACTGATATTTGCTTCTTCAGGGAGGGAGGAAGCAAATTCTTTTATAGATTCTTTCGCTAATTCCATCCGGGTCTTGGAACCTAGTTTATTAGCCATACTTCCGCTGGCATCCAGGACAATCTCAACATTAAAACTGGCGGGTGATTCCTGGGATCCGCCCTCTGATTCAGGTCCTTCCACCTCAGATGCTGATTCCATGATAGCCCTTGGATCCTGATATTCCATTTTGTACAGAGAATACAGGTACCCAAATAGCTCTTTAATCTCTTCATCAGAAGCATCTTCTGGCACTGCAGGAACTGCATTCAACGCAGCCTCTGTATCTGAAGTGTCTATGCTTAAATCCTCACTGGAAAAGGAACCCTCAGGATAAGAGAAGATTTCCTCCAATGATACGGGCAAAGGAGGACTTTCAAGCTTTGACGGGTTGTCAGCATTGCCAACAGCCTGATCAGCATCAGCCTTCTCTTTCTTGACTTCTTGTTTTTGAACCTGCTTATCATCTTCTCCTCCGCTTGCGGAGCACCCGGAAATGATACTCCCTATGAGAAGAGGAGCAAAGAGAATTCTAAATAATTTACGCATAGATGTCCTCCAAGCTTACTAAAACAAAATTAGTTCCCAATTGACTCGATCATATCTGAAATTTTCCCAACGATAGCACCTGCGAGTCCGCTTCCCTGTCCACTCATCGCTCCGGCAACTGCAAACATTAATGCTACAACAACTGCTGCCAGCCCAACCCATTCAATTGTTGAAACACCTGCTTCATTTTGAACCTTGCTTTTTGCATTCGCATATAGCCCAATCACACAATTGTTCATTTTTGTTAACATCGTTTTCATTATAAATTCCTCCTAATTTTTAGTTATCTATTAAATCCTTAGTACACATTTATCCGGAACGAATAGTTTTCGGCATCACCCCTTCCAAGTTTCGGCATTACTAAGTGGTGAAGAACTGTAACAAACTATTTTCACCGTAGATCATATTCAGCAGCACCAGCCCGATAATCAGCAGCATGATTAATGGAGCAATGATGAATGATGTGATCATTGTAACTTTAGGCGATGCTTTTGCTGCCTTTTCTTTCACCTGCTCCAAGCTGATTTTCCTTATATCCTCTGCCTGGCTTTTTAATGTCGAGGCCATTGGAACTCCTAATCTAGTGGCTTGAATTAATGATTTTATAAAACTTTGGAACTCTTCGTTGTCATTTCTTTCGAGCAGGCCTCCATAGGCTTTTTCCCTGGGGACCCCTAAGTCGATTTCCTGCAGGAATATGGAGAACTCCTCTTTTATTGGGCCTGAAAAATATTTAATGACTTCCTTTAAAGCACTATCCATATTGGAGCCCGCCTGCAAGCTCACACTAACGGTATCCAAGAAATCTGGCAGATCACTCCTTAACTGCTGCTGCCGTTTTTTTGCCTTTGAACGGACCAGGAGTATAGGAACAAAGAATCCAAAAATAGGAAGTGTTACAAACGCTATATTGGATAAAGGAAGCCCTAATAATACCGCGAACAATCCAGCAATGAATCCAATAATCACACAAACAATCTTAAACCCTTGAAAGCGGCCAACTGTCATCTCAAATGGATTGCCTGCTTTCCTAAGGAGAGTTTGAATTTCAGCGGATTCACTTAATAAATTTACTCTCTCCCCAATTGTAGAAAAATCGTCAGCATATCTCGCTAAGAAAGTAATGACTTTTTCAGACCCACTCTTCTTCTTGGAAACGTCGAACGCAGAGGAAGCGGCGATTTCATCAATATGAAGCTTTAAAACTTCTTTTCTTTTAGCAAACTGGTAAAGGTTAATTAATCCTAGGACTAGCGTCAGCCAACAAAGTATAACAGTAATCAAAATGATTGAATCCATAGCTACACCTTGATATTGGTAACAGCTCTTACCAGAATAAGAGCTACTGCCATCCCGATTATAAAGATTGTCATTAAAATAGCTCCTGGAACTGTGAATATAAGGTCAATAAATCCATCCATAATATTATTCAGCATGAATAATAGAAAGATAGGCATCGCAGGCAGAATATATGAGACAAAACGCTGCTCTGCTGTTGCTGTTTTAATGGTTTGCCGCAAAATTTTCCGCTCCTCAAGTGTCTGCGCCATTTCGTAAAGTACTTTCGTTAAGTTTCCGCCTGATCTTTTTTGGATCATCAATGCAGAAATAAAAAGCTTATATTCTCTCGTTTTAATCCTTTTTTCCATCTCGGCAAGAGCACGTTCAAAATCCAGCCCCAGCCTGAGATTTTGCGTTAACACTTTAAATTCCTCTCTTGCGGGGGAATTTATTTCTGAAGCAACAACTTCCAGTCCCTGAGTAATGGTCATTCCTGATTTTGTGGCATTTCCAAGCAGTCTGCATGCCTCTGATAACTGATTATTTAATTGCTCCGTGTACTTATTTTTCCTGATGAAGAATATGAACCAGTATGCTGCAATCATCCCTATAGCAGATATTCCAGCACTAATGATTAACGGTATGTTAAAAAAGCCAAATAACAAGATCGACATCAGGAACCCGATAAAAATGAGGATTGCATAAAACTCGGAAGGCAAAATAGGGATATTAGCCTGAACCAGCTTCTTTTTCAGCTCCAGTGCGTAATCTGTTTGATCAAACCGGTCCCCAACTTTTGCAATAAAACTGCTTCGCTGGTTTTCTGTTTTGAACAGCTCTTCATATTTCTTTTGGATTTCCTTCTTTTCTTTCCTGTACCCTAGGTAGTTGTACATCCCCCAAATAAACAGCAGCACAGCTGCCCCGAATAAGACGGCACTTTCCATCAGGCTCACCTCCTATGCGGTAAATAGTGTATCTGGAATATCGATTCCAAAGATCTTTATTCTTTCCAGGCACTTTGGCAGATGGCCCGTAGGGGTAAAATAGCCATCCACCTGGCCATTGCCCTTCAGTCCATTCCTTTTAAAAGTGAAGATTTCATTTATGGTGATTTCACCGTTCTCATTGCGGTAAATTTCGCAGATAGAGGTGATCTTTCTTGTGCCGTCTGTCAGCCTGGAGCTTTGAACAATAATATCAAGGGCACCGACAATATATTCACGGATGATGCTTGAAGGAAGATCCATTCCTGCCATAATAACCATCCCCTCTACCCGTCTGAGGGCATCAAATGGGGTATTGGCGTGAACTGTAGTAATGGAGCCTTCGTGTCCGGTATTCATTGCCTGCAGCATATCAAATGCTTCAGCTCCACGGACCTCACCGACAATAATTCGATCCGGCCTCATCCTCAGAGAGTTTTTCACTAGGTGACGAATGGTGATTTCCCCTTCGCCTTCCATGTTTTCCGGTCTTGCTTCCATTCCTACAACATTTGGCTTATCCAACCGAAGCTCAGCTGAATCCTCAATAGTGATGACCCTTTCCTTAGCTGGTATCGAATTTCCAAGTACATTCAGGAGTGTCGTCTTCCCGCTTCCTGTTCCGCCGGAAATCAGTACATTCAGCTTAGACTTTACGATGGCGTCCAAGAAGACTGACATATCATCATTTAAAGTTTCAAATTTTAAGAGATCTGACATTTTGAAAGGGTCTTTCCGGAATTTACGTATCGAAACTAGAGGCCCATTCAAGCTGATTGGGGGAATGACTGCATTCACACGGCTCCCATCCGGAAGCCTTGCATCGACCATTGGCGAGCTGTCATCAATTCTTCTGCCCAGCGGAGCAACAATCCGGTCAATCACATGGCGGACATGACTGTCATCCCGGAACGAGATGGGTGCAGGCTGCAGCTTGCCGAGCTTCTCAATATATATTTCTTTCGGTCCGTTAATAAGTATCTCTGTAATGGTGGCATCATTCAGAAGCGGCTCCAGGGGACCATATCCTATAGATTCATCAATGATTCTCGTGAGCAGCAGTTCCTTGTCATGCCTAGGAAGGATAATTTTCTCCTCACTCATATATTGGCTGATGAGCTGTTCAATTCTCAGCCTCATTTCGCCCTGCGGCAAATTCGTGAGGACCTCGAGATTAGCCTCCTTTAATATCCTTGTCTTATAATGGTCTACCAGTTCAGAGATATAGTGATTTTCCAATAGTGCCCTGGAAGATGATCGGCTTGCCTTTTTTTCTGTTTTTTTCTCAAATAGTGACACAGGTCATCAACCCTTTTACTCTAAAATTTGGCTTACCCATTTTTTAATGGATTTTGTGAACGGGATGAGTTTCTTTTCTACAGCTTCTTTCCTGAATGGCTCGCTTTTATTGATATGTGCCTGAACCCCTTTGATATCCCGAGGGATTTTAAAGGCTATCGGATATTGAATGATATTTTTCAGATCAGCGGGTTTAATTTCATTCTCTCGTCCGACTTCATTAAGAAGAAGTTCCATTCTGCCTTCTGTCTCAATACCGAGCCTCAAAAATAACCCCTCTACCTGCTTCAGCATGCTTATTGATGGTGTATCTAAATTAAGAGTATAGTAAATTTTGTCAGACTCCTCTAACGCAGAATACGTATGCTCATTCATGACTGTAGGCAAATCTACAAGCACAAAATCATAACTTCTCCGGCAAGTCCGCAATAAACGGGAAACAAAGCCTTCTGGCAGATTTTCCGCAACCTCGGCATCACGCGGGCTTAGCAGAATTTCCAGTTTAGAGTATCTTTCCTTTTCAGATACATTTCGGATATGGCTTTCATTTAGTTCCTCGATTACAGGAAGCAGATCTGCCAATGACCTGTTTGATTCAATAGATAGGTAAGTTTCGACTCCGCCGAACTGGAGATTCAAATCAATCAAGATGACCTGAGCAGTAGATTCCAGCTTTAATGTTTGAGCAAATGAGCTGGATATAATTGTTCTGCCGCTTCCACCTTTTCCGCTGTAAAAAGAGAAGATTCTTCCCCTGCCCCTCTTAAACGACTGGCTTGTTGAGGCTGTCTCCGATAGCTGCTGCTTTCTCTGGACAGCCATCTGTATGATGCTGTCCAATCTTCCATACAGCATTGTATTTTCATCCGGCAGAATAAAATAGTCAACGACTCCTGCCCTAGTAACATTTCTTAATAAGTCAAAGTCCTGCGAGAAGGCAATGAATACGATCGGAAGCATAGGGCTTGCCGCATGGATATAATCAATGGTATCTACAGTAGCTTCTCCCTCAGACTCAATCAAAAACACCAGGTCAGGCGCCAAGCGGTCCAGTTCAGTCCTGACCTCATTGTGGTTTATTGTCTCTACCTGTTTGAAATCAGTGAAAAGACCTCTGATACTTGTTAGTGATTGTTCTTCATCGCTTACAAGCAGAATTTTAATTTCGTCACCCATGTTCGTCCTCCAATATTAACTGGTTGATTGGCCTTTAACTTCCCGTGCCGTTTGTTTTCTGCTGCTCTTCTTGTTTTTTCTTTTCTGCTGCAGCTTTTTGCTCTGCTGCTTTCTTATCTGCAGCAGCTTTCTGCTCCGCTGCTTTCTGCTCTGCTGACTTCTGTTCTGAAGCCTGAGCTTCGTCTGCCTCAGCCGCTTCCCCTTCTGCAGGCTCCTCTTTGCCTACATTGGCTTTTAGAATCCTCATACTATCTGCATAATTTTGCATGTGTATGACTTGTGGAGCGTCTTTATCTGCAATCTCCACAACAATCCCCTTAAACTTTTTATTGCTTTTAAGCACCGCTGCTACTGGAACGTCCTTCATAAATGTCTCTGTTACGGGCTTGTCATTAAATTTGTGCGATACGATAATGTCAACCCTATCTAAAGCTTCCAGCTGCTGATCAAAATTTACTTTATCTGACTGCGGAATCATCACAAGCCTATTATTCTCGTCCCTGACATTTGATACAGGCTTAATCATTGTTTTAGTAATAACATCCTCTGCAGCTACCGGTACAACTAGTACCTTATTAATTAAATCTTCAACATTGGTTACATGGGAATTGTTCACATACCGATTAGGGATTTCAACAGTTTTTACCTGCTCCCTCTCAATAAGTGTCCGTGAAGGTATATCACTTGCAGCTACATAAACCTCTGTCATCCCTCCCAGCTCTGAATTCAGCGCGCTGACCTTCTGCAATACGAAAAATCCCGCTGCTGCTGCTAATAAAACTGATACAAGAATAAATATGATAGCTCTCCTCTTCGACTCCAACATCCTGCGGCTTCTCTCCTATAGGTAATTTTTATTTTTATAAGAAAATCTTTCCTGTAAATTCCCTACTATTTACCTCGTTTAAACCTTTCTAAACCAGGTCAATTTCAAAAATTTTCTTTTTATATACTATATATTAACTATCATGCGTTCACATTTCCGTCAAACACGCTTCCAGTTTTGTCGAATTTTGTCTGTAATTATCTTCCTAGCATCTCTTTAAATCGAGATTTTTTTTTGAGACAAAAGTTGGGCAAGCGAGCAGGTGAAGAGTTATATAACCGTCCTAAAATTGTAAGATTTTAGGTTATTTATTTTACAATTGTTAAATTTTACGGGTATTTAGTATTATTTTTTAGGGAAATGTATCTAGAAAGCATTTTGACGACGAGATACCAGTTCGAATTTCTGCATAATGAGTTTTTAAAGAGTAATTTTTCACTTTATGGAATTGTTTAACTCATTAAGAATATTTTCAGGTCTGCCAAAAGTCTGTGATTCTTTAAGTATTATTTTGTCTGTTTAAAGCGCTGCCGGCTTCTTCTCTTAGTCAGAAAGGAGCACCTTCTCCAGGCAAAAATAAAAAGGCTCCCGTTTAAGGAAACCTTCTTTTATTCCGAGTTTCTTCTATTAATATAGAATCTATCTCGAAGTGATAATATATGATTTAAGATCATTCTGCTTTATTTTACCCGCAGGCGCTGCCCGGGGTAGATGGTATAGGCACTGTCTAGTCTGTTCCAGCTTCTGATCTGCTGAATGGGGCTGCCGTATCTTCTGCTTAATGCATACACAGTTTCCCCGGCATTAACCAGATGGTAGACTGGCTTATTTTTCTTCCGCAGATTGAAGGCCCTTGCGATTCCATTGGCATGTCCCCGGGCATTGCTTTCAAGAAAAGAGCTCTTCCTGAGCTTGGCGGCATCTGCCGGATTGTCGATAAAGCCGCTTTCAGTGATGAGCGCCGGCATGCGTGATTCGCGGAGTACATGGAAATTGGCCTGCTTTTTCCCGCGGCCGGCGAAGCTTGTCTGCCTGATTATCTCTTGATGGATGATGTTCTGATAGGTGGAAGTCGGTGCCCCAATTCCCGGATAGATATAATCCTCATACCCGGTGCCGCCGCCGGCATTTACATGGAGTGAAAGCAGGAAGTCTGCTCCCCAGCTGTTGGCAGCATCAGTACGCTGCTTCAGTGTCACCGTCTGATCCCCGCTCCGGCTCATCCTCACAAGAACTCCCTGATACTCATTAAGCAGGATAGACCGCACTCTTGTCCCAATTTCCAGTGTAATATTCTTCTCCAGCAGCCCTGATCCCGCTCCTCCCGGGTCAGCTCCCCCATGTCCCGGGTCAATAAATATTTTTACCATGATTTTCACCACCTCCCTACTGTTTATGAGGAAGGTCATTGGCCAGCCTGTACATTGCGGGTGGCGCTTTTGCTACAGTATTCCAGATAAGCAGTTTGCCTGGACATTTGCTCAAACTAAAGCCGGCCTCCAAAGCCTTTCAAAACCAGCCATATTAAACTGGTCATCAAGTGTAAGTTTGTATATATCCGGTTTGGTGGTGCTTTGATGGAAGTCAAAATTGAATTTCTCATCAAAATAATTCAGCAGGCAGGTCATGATATGGCCATGGATGCCTATAGCAATTTTCCTGCCGCCATATTTAGAAACAGCATCTCTGAGCGCGCATATCCCCCGTTCCTGGATTTCCAGGTTTGATTCTCCACCTGGATACTTAAAGCCAGGGTTATCATACACATATTTCAAGGCTTCCAGCGGCTTTTCAAAATGATGGCTTCTAGATGCCAAATCCCCTTCCCGCAAACGCAGGTCCAATTCCACTTCTTTTCCTAAGTTTCTTGCCAGCCCTTCGACTGTTTGTATTGCTCTCATATAAGGACTTGAGAGAATATGCTGAATTCCCTCTGCTGCCAATAGATCAGCCACCCTGCGGGCGTCAGACCAGCCCTTCGCAGACAATCCCCGTGTTTCTTCATGCGCCAGCGAAAACTCAGAATGGGCATGTCTTATAAAATAGATTTCAGTTTTCATATCCATTCACCATTTTTCCCTTTTTGATTTCAGTATAAATGACAGATAGGACCTCAACCAATAAAAATAGCCCGTCTCCCAGACGGACTCCAGCACTATTCGTTTTTAATAAATATTTCCATATCACTTGTTCCTTCACCATCAAGCATATAAGCAACGCTTTCGCTTTCTCCGGCTGCCCCATTAGTTCAATGTTCTCAGTATATCTTCCCCTGCATCTTGCTGTGCCGATAAATGAAGCTCATAATTCAACCATTAGCACCTCCCCTTTGGAAAAATTCCACCGTTAGACGACAAGGAATGGAAAAGGTTTCAAAAAGTTATGTAGGCAGTGATCATAATAGGATTTCACTATGACCCTTTATTTGTTATCCTAGTACATATGCCAAGAAGGCAGCTTAGGAGTGTTAAAAAACATGAACAAAAAAGACATCGCCCAAATTCGGAAGCAGTTCAAGATCAATAATGATCTGCTGAAAATCTCCGATATTTTTAATGTGTATATCATGAAGGATTCCAGCGACATTTTTCATTACCAGAGCCAGCCTTTTGAGATGCTGGATCAGGAGCAGCAGGAGCTGTTTCTGCATAATTTTAAAAAGATGCTCGCCGGCCAGCTCGATGAGAAGCTCTTCGAATTGAAGTTCCAGCGCGATTCGGACAACAGCAGCCAGCTGATTCTTCATCAAGGGCTGCTGAGCAGCGATGTGGAGGGCTGGGCAGAGCAGATGCTCAAGATTGTGGAAAAACTGCTTGCAGTCCGGCAATATGAAAAGGATATCGTCATCACATTCATCCGCGGGGAATATTACAAGCCGACGAAGCGCCGCAATGATGAAGCAGAAGAAAGCGAACGGGATACTGTTTATTCCCATCCCTTCATTCTCTGCAGCATCAATAACACCCAGGAGCCTAAGAAGGAACTGCTTTTTGATTATGTCGAAAAAGAATTCAGATACCACTTTGTCATGGATCCAATCATCAACCTTAATGCCCCGCTCTCCGGGTTCTTGTTTCCATGTTTCACCGATAACGCGGCGGATGTCAACCATGTTCTCTATTCTGCAGGCAAGGTCCACGAGCCGGATCACCTGTTCATAGAGGATGTGCTTAACGGGGAAGAAACGATGACAGCCCAGGATGATAAAATTGTTTTTGAGGAAATTATCAAGGACGTCACAGGAGATCAGCTGAGCACCTCTGCACTCTCCACGGTCTATGAGGAAATTAACCGCATGATTGTGGAAAATGAAGAAGACGAGCCGCCAAAGCTCGATTCCAAAGACGTAGAACGCGTTCTCAAAATGAGCGGCTTTGAGGATGTCGATTCCGAAAAAGTTGAATCCTCCTATCAAAAGATCATCGACGACGACAAATACGAAATCAAAGCCAGCAGCGTCCTGCCGAAATTCACATCAAAATCCATAAAAATCAGCACCAAAGTCGCCAACATCTCCATCAGCCCCCCTGATCTGCGATATGTGAAGCAGATTGTAGTGGATGGGAAACGTTATTTGATGATTGAGGTGGAGGAAGAGACAGTGATTGAAGGGTTTACGATGATTCCGGAGGCATTTGGCGGTGGCGGTACGGAAGAATAGGAGTAAATAAAACCCGGTTCCTTATGAGAAGGAACCGGGTTTTGTCCATAAGAAGCCCCCTGCCATTTCGGTACTGGCAGGGGGCTTCTGCTTAAGCTCATTTCAGGGGTTATGATGTTGATTACATCATGCCGCCCATTCCGCCCATTCCGCCCATATCAGGCATTGCAGGGCCGGCATTTTCTTCCGGCTTGTCAGCAACTACAGCTTCTGTAGTCAGGAACATAGCCGCAACAGATCCAGCGTTTTGAAGGGCTGAACGAGTTACTTTTGTTGGGTCAACGATACCGGCTTCGATCATGTTTACCCATTCGCCAGTAGCAGCGTTGAAGCCAGTGCCTACGTCTTCGCGCTTCAGGCGGTCAACGATGACAGAACCTTCAAGGCCTGCGTTGTGGGCGATTGTGCGTACAGGCTCTTCCATTGCGCGAAGAACGATGTTGATGCCAGTCGCTTCGTCGCCTTCTGCTTCAAGGGAAGCCACTTTATTGTATACATTCAGAAGGGCAACGCCGCCTCCGGAAACGATTCCTTCTTCTACTGCAGCGCGAGTAGAGTTCAGGGCGTCTTCGATGCGGAGCTTGCGCTCTTTCAGTTCAGTTTCAGTTGCAGCTCCAACCTTGACAACTGCTACACCGCCAGCCAATTTAGCCAGGCGCTCCTGCAACTTTTCACGGTCGAATTCGGAAGTTGTTTCTTCCAGCTGAACGCGGATCTGGTTCACGCGGCCAGCGATTTGAGCGCTGTCTCCAGAACCTTCAACGATTGTTGTGTTTTCTTTGGAAACCACTACTTTAGAAGCGCGTCCTAAAGAATCGATTGTGGCAGATTTAAGGTCGCGTCCAAGCTCTTCAGTGATTACTTCACCGCCAGTAAGGACTGCGATATCTTCAAGCATGGCTTTACGGCGGTCGCCGAAGCCAGGAGCTTTAACAGCAACAGCATTGAATGTGCCGCGAAGTTTGTTCACTACAAGCGTAGCAAGCGCTTCGCCTTCCACATCTTCAGCTACAAGCAATAATGGCTTGCCTTGCTGTACAACCTGCTCAAGAACAGGAAGGATTTCCTGGATGCTTGTGATCTTCTTGTCAGTGATCAGGATATATGGATTTTCAAGAACAGCTTCCATCTTGTCAGAATCAGTTACCATATAAGGAGATGCATATCCGCGGTCGAACTGCATACCTTCTACAACATCCAATTCAGTTGTGAAGCCTTTTGATTCTTCGATTGTGATGACGCCGTCGTTGCCAACGCGCTCCATTGCTTCTGCAATCAGCTGTCCGACTTCGTTGTCAGCAGCAGAAATTGCAGCAACCTGTGCAATGGACTCTTTGCCTTCGATTGGCTTGGAGATGGACTTAAGCTCTTCTACAGCCGCAGTTACCGCTTTTTCGATTCCTTTGCGGATGCCCATTGGGTTAGCGCCTGCTGTTACATTCTTAAGGCCTTCACGGATCATAGCCTGTGCAAGGACAGTTGCAGTTGTCGTACCGTCACCGGCAACATCGTTTGTCTTGCTTGCTACTTCAGCTACAAGCTTGGCACCCATGTTTTCGAATGCATCTTCAAGCTCGATTTCTTTTGCGATGGTAACACCGTCATTTGTGATAAGAGGTGAACCGAATTTCTTCTCAAGAACCACGTTGCGTCCTTTAGGTCCAAGAGTAACTTTTACCGCATTTGCAAGGGAATCCACTCCACGCAGCATGGCGCGGCGGGCTTCTTCACTAAACTTAATCTCTTTAGCCATTGTAAAAAAACCTCCTCAAGTTTTATGGTGTGTATAGTGTCCGGCTTACGGGGGCTATTAGCCTACAATTGCCAGAATATCGTTTTCGCGTAAAATTAAGTATTCTTTGCCTTCGTATTTCACTTCTGTACCGGCATATTTTGAGAAGATAATCGTGTCGCCAGCAGCAACTTCCAGCTCAACACGCTCGCCGTTTTCAAGAACGCGCCCTGTACCTACAGCAACAACCTTGCCTTCCTGAGGCTTCTCTTTAGCTGTGTCTGGCAGTACGATGCCGCTTGCAGTCTTTTCTTCCGTTTCAACAAGCTCGATAATAATACGATCACCTAGTGGCTTTAACAAGTGAAACAACCTCCTCAAATCTTTTATGTAGTTATTTATTAGCACTCTCATCTAATGAGTGCTAACACAATTATTATATTAATGAATCTTCACTTTATTTGCAAGTGGGACGCATAAAAAATTTTGTTAAAAATGTGCTGCTTCTATGTATAAGGCTGTGTGAAACAGAGCTTAACACGTATGGGCCAAAAATGAACATGGAACACTGACAAATCCATGTAAAAATGGCCAACCCTTTAAGTATATGTAGGAAATTAGATTTTATTCTATATATTTAAGGCGGCGCCCTCTTATTTGTGATCTATGCTCATTATTAGTAGAATGGTATGTATGGCATGTTTTTAGATAAAGGAGAATAAACTTTTGAAGAATGAATATTGGATTATCCTGATTGTTTATATAGGCATGCAGTTATCGAGCTATCTTGGAGTTCCGCTTTTCGCAGTGATCGGAACTATATCCGGCGGGAGCCCGGCGGAAGTGCAGGCGCTGTCTGTCGCCTACTGGCTTGTTTTCAGCTTTACAGTTGCCCTGATCCTTGTGCTATTCCTGCTGCGGAAAGAATTTAAATCAAAGGAGACGCTTGACCGCAGTGCTTCGTCTCCGCTTGCTTCCGTCGCCTGGGCAATTGCCGGTGTCTTCCTGGCACTGTTTGCACAGTCGCTTGCAGCTAATATCGAAAACCTGATCGGCATTGAAATGGGCTCTGAGAACACCCAGCAGATCATCAGGATCATCGAGACCCTGCCGCTCGTCGTGATTGTCAGCAGCATCATCGGCCCGATACTGGAGGAAATCGTCTTCCGGAAGGTCATCTTCGGCGCCCTTCATAAAAGAATGAACTTCTTTTTGGCGGCCCTGATCAGCTCAGTGATTTTTGCTTTCGCGCACCTCGAGCCTGAGCATGTGCTCCTTTATTCTGCAATGGGCTTCACATTCGCGTTCCTGTATGTGCGGACCAAGCGGATCCTTGTCCCGATTTTTGCGCATGTGTCGATGAATACTTTGGTAGTCATCATACAAATGAATCAGGACAAACTACAAAAGTGGATAGAAGAAATGGAACAAATTCAAAGTTTTATTGGGGGATTTTAAATGAGGCAGTCACCGCTGTTTTCCGGATTCATCTATATATTCCTGGGCGTGCTGTTTACTTACTTTGCGATCCAGAATATAAATGAAACCGGTGAATGGGGATTTTTCACGTATCTGCTCGTGCTTCTGGCAACTTTTGATTTCGGTTCAGGCCTTCGGATGATTGCCTTTCACTATAAAATCAAACAAATTAAAAATAACCAAAAAAAATGAGCCTTATTCCAGGCTCATTTTTTATTTGGCTTCCATTTCCTTTGCCTGCAGCCTTTCAGCCTCCAGCACTTTTTTATATGAAAATCTGGAGATGAAAATGCTCAATTCATATAGAAGCAAAAGAGGCACTGTTACCATCATATGCGACAGCAGCTCAGGCGGCGTAATGAAGGCCGCAATGACAAGCAGCACAAAATATGCATATTTACGGATGCTTGACAGAAACATCGGTGTGACAATGCCAAGCCTGGTCAGGAACATGATGACAACCGGCAGCTGAAAAAGGATCCCGAACGGAATGGTCAGCTGGAACAGGAACTGAAAATACTCATTGATCCCAATCACCTGATTGATATCAAGCCTGTCCGCAATCCGGGTCATAAAGTCCACAACAAACGGAAAAAGTATAAAGTATGAAAATGCCACTCCGCCAATGAACAAGATCACAGAAACAGGAATATAGCTCAGTGTGACCTTCCGTTCCTTCTCATACAAACCTGGACTGATGAACGCCCAGAATTGGTAAAGGATGACCGGGGATGTCATGACAAAAGCTATAATAAAAGCAAACTGCATATAGATTTTGACTGGATCGGTCAGGCGGAATGCGTTCATCGTCAGCTCTTTCGCTTCATCGGCGCCCTGCAGATACACAATGAGGGGCTCGGCGAGGAAAAAGCTTAAAATCATCGCGCAGAACAAGAAAACGACTGTCATGACAAGCCGTTTTCTTAATTCGCCTATATGTTCGTAAATTGTCATATCCTTATGACTCATACATATAACATCCTTATGTTACTTAACTTCTTTTTTCTTCTCTTCATCTTCGTCATTCATAAGCCCTTTGGTAGCGGATTTGAATTCACGGAGGGTATTGCCGGCAGCTTTTCCAAGCTCAGGCAGTTTCTTCGGTCCAAAAATCAGCAAAGCGACAAAAACAATAAGCAAGAGGCTTCCCATTCCTAAATTCATCATTGCGCCTCACCTCCCTTTATCTATCATATTGATGATACCACTAACGCCTGTATAATTCTATCCGTAATGCTAACTTTGCTATAATTGTCACATTCCGGAACCTTACTCTTCTGCTTCCACTTCCTGAAGGGCTTCCATTGGATAATGCTTCAGGAAATAGACGAGCGACTGCAGCTCCACAGCCAGGTCGATATGATGGACCCTGATGGCAGAAGGAACTGTGAGCCTTGCCGGTGTAAAGTTGAGGATGCCCTTGATGCTTCCTTTTACAAGCCTGTCCGTTATGGCTTGGGCAACCGGTGCCGGCACTGTCAGAATAGCGACTTTAATAGCGTGCTCTTCAGATATTCTTTCCAAATCATCCATATGGAAAACAGGCACACCGCCAATATCTGTGCCTACTTTTCCGGCATCAACATCGAATGCCGCTTCGATCTTGGTATTATTATTTTTCAGGAAGTTATAGTTCAAAAAAGCAGTCCCAAGGTTTCCTACCCCGATAAGGGCAACCTTTGTCACTTCGTCCTGATCCAGCGTCTTGCGGAAAAAAGACAGCAGATAATTAACATTATAGCCGTAGCCTTTTTTCCCAAGCGCACCAAAGTAAGAAAAATCCCTTCTGATTGTAGCAGAATCCACCTTCACAGCTTCACTGAGCTCCGCCGAGGAAACTCTCTGTTTACCTGAAGAGTGGAGATTTTTTAAAAATCGATAATACAGCGGCAGTCGTTTGGCCGTTGCCTGCGGTATTTTAATGGCTTCATTTGACATAGCTTTTCCCCCCACCCTGCTGATTTTCTATTGTATTTGTCTGCTATTCTTTTTTGAAGTCCCCATTTTTTCCGCCTGTCTTTTCAACAAGATAGGTTTGTCCGATAATCATTCCCTTATCGAGAGCCTTGCACATATCATAGACCGTCAGCGCACAGGCACTGGCAGCTGTCAGCGCTTCCATTTCAACTCCGGTAGACCCTTTTGTCCTAACCTGAGCAGAAATATTAAGCCGGTAATCTTCTTCTGATTTTTCCCATCCAAAAGAAATATCGATGCCGGTCAGCGGAATGGGATGGCACATAGGAATGATTTCCCACGTCTTTTTGGCGGCCATGATGCCAGCTACCTGGGCCACTGCCAAAACATCGCCTTTTTTCATGCTGTTGCCGGTTATTTTTTCGTATATTTCACTGTTAACCGTTATACTTGAGTGAGCAGATGCAGTCCGGACAGTTTCGGGCTTGCTGCTGACATCCACCATGCGGGCTCTGCCCTCATTATTAAAATGTGTGAATTCTGACATTCATAAACACCTCTCTAAAGAATCATACACTATTTTAAATAGGTATGTAAGCTATATTGTATGATGTTTCACAAATTTCATCTTATTGCTGTGAGGGAATGAATAGGATACACTAACCTTTAGAATACAGAGGTGAGAACAATGATTTTACTTCAGGTAAATCAGCTGTCAAAGTACTTTGGAGCTGACATGATTTTATCCAATATAAAGCTTGAGGTGCAAACGCGCGACAGGATCGCCCTTGTGGGCAGGAACGGTGCGGGCAAATCAACGCTTTTGAAAATAATAGCAGGGCATATGTCCCATGATTCAGGCGAAATCATTAAACCGAAGGATGTTTCCATCGGCTATCTGGCACAGAATACAGGGCTTGAATCTGCCCTTTCCATCTGGGATGAAATGCTTTCGGTCTTCAAGGGGCTGAGGGAGATGGAAGCTGAGCTCCGCCGGCTGGAAGAAAGAATGGCAGATCCCGGCGCATTCAATGATCCTGGCTCCTACGAGAAGATCCTTAAGGAATATGATCTGCTGCAGGTACAGTTCAAGGAACAGGGAGGCTATCAGTATGAAGCCGATATCCGCTCCATCCTGCACGGACTGAATTTTCATTCCTTTAGTTATGATACAAGCATATCTGTCCTTAGCGGCGGCCAAAAAACAAGGCTGGCTTTAGCCAAATTGTTGCTGACCAGGCCAGATATCCTGATTCTGGACGAGCCCACCAACCATCTGGACATTGAAACCCTATCCTGGCTGGAGCAATATCTGCAGGGCTATGAGGGAGCCATTCTCATCGTTTCCCATGACCGTTACTTCCTTGATAAGGTCGTCACACAGGTATATGAGATAACACGCCAGCAGATTTCCAAATTCCCTGGCAATTACAGCTACTATTTAGAGAAAAAAGCTGAGAATTACGAAAGGGATATGCGCCAGTATGAGAAGCAGCAGGAGGAAGTGGCCAAGCTGCAGGACTTTATCCAGCGCAACCTGGCACGCGCCTCGACAACCAAGCGGGCACAGAGCCGGAGGAAAAAGCTTGAAAGGATGGAACTGATGGACAGGCCGCTCGGCGATGAGAAATCAGCTGCTTTCAGCTTTGATATTTTAAAGCAGACCGGCAATGATGTGCTGAAGGTCAATTCCCTTGAGGTCGGTTACAGCGGAAATAAGGTTTCAGAGAATATCTCTTTCCGCATGTCACGAGGAGACAGCGTTGCACTAGTGGGTCCAAATGGCGTCGGTAAGTCTACCCTGCTGAAGACCCTCATTCAAAAACTGCCGGCAATCGGCGGCAGTATCGATTACGGGTCGAATGTAGAGATTGGCTATTATGACCAGGAGCAGGCTGAGCTGAAATCAAACAAACGTGTCCTGAATGAATTATGGGATGACTATCCTCTCCATAATGAAAAAGAAATCCGCACGGTACTGGGGAATTTCCTTTTCTCTGGAGATGATGTCCTAAAGCCAGTATCCGCGCTGAGCGGAGGCGAAAAAGCGCGGCTCGCCCTTGCTAAGCTGATGATGCAGAAAGCCAATTTCCTGATCCTAGATGAGCCGACGAACCATCTTGATCTCGACAGCAAGGAAATACTTGAGAATGCCCTCATAGACTATCCAGGCACAATTTTATTCGTATCCCATGACCGCTATTTTATCAACCGGATAGCATCAAAAGTGCTGGAGCTTGAAAACAGCGGAGCAACAGAATTCCTCGGGGATTATGACTATTATGTTGATAAAAAGCAGGAGCAGGCTGAGCTTCTGGCCTTGGAGACAACAAAAGCAGAGAAGGCTGCACCTGTAAAAACAGATAAGCAGTCATATATACAGGATAAAGAAACAAAGAAGCTTGAGAGGCAGAAAATGCGCAGGCTTGAAGAGATTGAAGCACGGATCGAACAGCTGGAATCATCCATTCAGGATTATGAACAGCAGCTTTGCGAGCCAGAGATCTATCAGGACCATGAAAAAGTTTTAGCCATTACTAAAGACAACAGCGAAGCTAAAGAAGAACTCGAACTGCTAATGGAAGAATGGGCAGAGCTTGCTGAATAGGCTTTCATTTTAATCTGCAGAATCAGGCTTCCACAGCCTGGTTCTTTATTTTTGTTATTCACATTTTTATTCACAGACAGAGTGTATATTTAACTGTATTCCACAGGGTTTTCCACATTATCCACAATTAAAGATGTTTTTATCCACATTGTCCACAGATTCAACGGAATCTATCTCAGTTATCCACATCTCTTTCTGTTAACAATAGATTCAGAAATTTAAATCTGTTGATAACATCTGCTGAAGACATAAAAAGCCGGTTCAGCACCTTTGAAAGGTTATGAACCGGCTTAGATATCATTAGTTATGAAGAGAGAGGTCTAATCCTGGATTGGCGTTAAGTGCAAGGTCTGACCGGATACCCTTTTCGTATAAAATAGTGCCGGCAGCCGCAATCATGGCTGCATTATCTGTGCAAAGTGAAAGAGGAGGAATCACCAGCTCGGATTCCAGGGTGCTGAATTCTCCTTCCAGTGCAGCCCGCAGCCCTTTATTGGCCGCCACTCCACCTGCAAGCAGCACTTGCTTTACATTGTATTCTTTGACTGCTTTTACCGTTTTAGTTACGAGTACATCAATGACACTTTCCTGAAAGCTTGCAGCCAGGTCTTCAGGCGCAATTTTGATGCCTTTCTGCTCCGCATTGTGTACGGTATTGATGACAGATGATTTAAGCCCGCTGAAGCTGAAGTCATAAGACCCTTCCTCCAGCCAGGCCCTCGGAAATTGGAGGGCCGGACTTCCCTCATGAGCGAGGCGGTCAATATGGGGACCTCCGGGATAAGGCATCCCCAGAATGCGGGCAACTTTATCATAAGCTTCACCTGCAGCGTCATCCCGCGTTTCCCCAATTACCTCGAAATGGCCATGCTCTTTCATATACACCAATTCTGTATGCCCTCCTGATACAACAAGCGATAAAAGCGGAAACTTCATCTCTGTGATCAGGCGGTTAGCATAAATATGGCCGGCAATATGATGAACGCCGATCAGCGGCTTATTATGGGCAAATGCAAGGGCTTTTGCAGCATTAACTCCGATGAGCAGCGCTCCTACAAGACCTGGTCCTTCCGTTACGGCAACTGCATCTATTTCCTTCATGGAAATCCCGGCCTGCTGCAGGGCTTCATCCAGTACAAGCGTCACCTGCTCAACGTGGTGGCGGGAAGCTATCTCGGGAACAACGCCTCCAAACCGCTTATGGCTTTCGATCTGCGATGCCACTACATTTGACAGTATCTCTGTTCCATTTTTGATGACTGCAACAGCTGTCTCATCACAGCTTGTCTCAATTCCTAGAATTAATGTATCTTTATTCATCTAATTTCACCCACATTACAATCGCATCTTCCTGATTGTCTGTATAATAGTTTTTTCTTATGCCGCCGTTTTGGAATCCCAGCTTTCGATACAAAGACTGTGCAGCAATATTCGTAACCCTTGCTTCAAGCGTCATAGTGACAGCCCCCAGCTCTTTGGCTGCTTCCATCATCTTCTTCATCAGGGCCTCTCCAAGCTTCTTTCCCCTGTACTCCGGGAGGACAGCTATATTGGTCACATGTGCCTCATCTACGACTATCCAGGCACCACAGTAACCTATAACAGCATCATCATCCTCCAGTACAAGATATACCGCAAACTGATTTTTAGTCAGTTCATTGATAAAAGCATCCCTGCTCCACGGGAGTGTAAATGACTTGTGCTCTATGACGAGCACCTGGTCGATATCTTCCTCTGCCATAAAACGAAGTGAATAACCCATGATCTTATTGCCCGGCTTCCGGCTTATTCTTGCTTTCCAGCCATTTTGCTTCCGCCTCTGCCAAACGGATATAGTTTGGCACAAATGTATGGACGTCGGTGCTTTCTTTATCTTTTCCCAGCAGCGCCAATTCAGAAGGACGCGGATTATAATCAGTCAACCCTGCAAACCTTGCCTGATCTCCAAGCGTTTTAGCTATTACTTCCTTATGGAGGGGAACATCATTTCCTGTAAACAGCACCGGTTCATCGTATTGCTTCAGCCTCTCTGCCCAATCAGCAGATAATAGCAGCTGATCTTCCACAACATTCACCAGATTGCCCTTTTCATAACGATAAAGACCGGTATATACCTGGCCCCTTCTGGCATCTGTCAGAGGAGATACAAGGCCGTCAAAATAACGTCCTGCAGATGCGGCCGACACTGCAAGGCTTGAAACGCCAGTCAGCGGAACCTGAAGGGACCAGGCCAAAGTCTTTGCTATTGTAACGCCGATCCGGACACCGGTATAAGATCCAGGCCCTTGTGCAACCACAACTTTCTCTATATCCGCGGCGGTCAAATCACAGTCCCTTAATAATGTTTCAATTGCGGGCATAATTCGGACAGAATGGTTTTTTTTCAAGTTGGTTATATACTCGCCTATAACTTTCTCATCATCGATTACGGCTATTCCCAGCACATAATTGGATGTGTCTATCGCTAATACCTTCATCCCAATATCTCCTTACATAATTCCTCATATCTAACGCCATACGGTTTAAGGATAAGCATCCTGCTTCCTGCCTCACCGTGCCGGATATCAATCTGAAGTCTTTCTTCCGGAAGCTGGTCTTCAATGAGATGGGCCCATTCGACAACGGTAACACCTTTGCCCTCAAAATACTCATCAAACCCAAGGTCCTCAAAGGAATCCTCTACACGGTACACATCCATATGATAAAGCGGCATACGGCCCATATATTCTTTGATGATGGTAAAAGTGGGGCTGCTTACATTCCGCTGGACGCCCAAACCCTGGGCAAGGCCTTTTGTAAAAGTCGTCTTCCCTGCTCCCAGATCGCCCTCCAGGGTCAATACATCGCCTGGCAAAAGACGCTCTGCAAGCCTTTTTGAAAAATCCATCGTCAAATCCGGGCTGCCGGAAACAAACTCAAACTGCTTCATATTATAGTCACCTTTATCAGTAAAGTAATTGTTGTGTGAAAAACGTACAAATTAAGCGCAGGACCTTATAAAACACATCTTATATAAGTGTACATGATTTTGAGGGATTGGGCAAAAAGGCCGGATGCAGCCTTTATCATGCCATTGAGTACATCCAACTTTTTTTGCAATTAAAATAAGACCCGGCAGGTTGCCGGGTCTTCATATTTAAGCATAAAAAAAACGAAACTCCGTTCCGTCTGGTAAACTTCAAAATTATTAAAATGGCGGTCCCGACGGGAATCGAACCCGCGATCTCCTGCGTGACAGGCAGGCATGTTAACCGCTACACCACGGG
>NZ_JASHIV010000032.1:0-40458 GCF_030733525.1 Bacillus sp. MMSF_3328
TATTTTAACAGTAAACATTCTAACCAGATTAACCTACGATGTTACGAGTAGGAGCTAGTTTCGTTCATGATAACTCGTCGTACCTCCTGCGGGGTCTCAGCTCTGCCGCTTCAATCCCGCAGGAGTCTGCGTGCCTTGCACTCCAATCACCAGGTTCTTAAAATTAATTGGGCAATTCCCCTTTCCTAATTAGGTCATTCAAATAAGAGGGGAAGGTCGCTTATCTTAACGTCTCTTCGTTATTAATTGTTAAATCTTCCAGGCACTCCGCTTTCCGCGGGGCGACGCTGAGCCTCCTCAGAGCAAGCTCCTGCGGGGTCTCAGCATTGTCGCTTCAATCCCGCAGGAGTCTTCGTGCCTTCCACTGCAATCAACAGGTCTCCAAAATTTTGGGCAATCCTCTAATCCATCTGAATGAGATATCCTCCTAAATGGGGACTGGTGATTTCCGTTCCAGGCACTTCGCTTTCCGCGGGGCGGCGCTGAGCCTCCTCAGAGCAAGCTCCTGCGGGGTCTCAGCATTGCCGCTGCAGTCCCGCAGGAGTCTGCGTGCCTTCCACTGCAATCAACAGGTCTCTAAAATTTTGGGCAATCCTCTAATCCATCTGAATGAGATATCCTCCTAAATGGTGTCTTTTGATTTCCGTTCCAGGCACACTTCATTCAATCGGCTTTGAATTGAATGACAGAGATTCTGCACTCTGTGGCATTTTTCAGATCTATAAATAAGGTCAGTTATACATTCACATTTAAGTTAAAAAGGAGTACGGATCTTCCATCCGTACTCCTTTGCTTTGCTTGATCAGCCATTATGATATTTGTACATCCATAAAATTCCGGATTTAAGCAGTCTGGCGACGCGGCCTGTGATCGGTCTTTCGGCGACAAGGCCGAAGCCATGCTTTTTGCCGAGTGAGCCAAGGACGCCTTTCAGCTTGATGACCGGCAGGGATTCTGGCAGCTCTTCGCCTTTCCAGCGCTTCAGGAGGATCTGGACAATTTGTTCTGCCTGGCCTTCGGCAAGCTGTGCACTTGGTGCATGCGGCAGGCTTGCGCAGTCTCCTACAACATACACATGCTCATTGCCGGGAATGTTATGGTGCTTGGTAAGCACGACACGGCCCTGTGCATCTTTTTCCACCGGCAGGTCACGGACAACCTTGCTTGGCTGAATGCCTGCTGTCCATACAATGGCATCGCACTGAAGGGGCTCGTCATGGTTATAAAGGATGTTTTCTTCTACACGGGTAATGTTGGAATTGTTGATGATTTCCACTCCGTGATTGTCAAACCAATTTTCTACATAAGTGCTTAATCTTTCAGGGAAAGCGGAAAGAATATGATTTCCCCTGTCAAACAGCTTCACTTTCAGATCCGGCCGGCTTTCATTCAGCTCGGATGCCAGTTCAACGCCGCTCAGTCCTGCCCCAACGATGGCAACGACAGACCCCGGCGACAGATTGTTCAATGTTTCATAAGTGCGGCGTGATTTTTCGATTGTCTGGATGCTGTAGGTGTGTACATCTGCCCCAGGGACATTATGGTACTTATCCTCGCACCCAAGTCCAATGATAAGGTCATCATAGGAAACAGGAGTTTCATTTGCCAGGTTTACCTGCTGTTTTTCAAGGTCGATCCCCGAGATTTCTCCATATTTAATCTTAAGGCGCGGATGCTCAGGGAAAGCAACCCGGACATGCTGATCAGAGATCGTTCCTGCTGCTAGTGCATAATATTCAGTTTTAAGGCAGTGGTAAGGTACCCGGTCAATCAGTGTAATGCTTGTATCTTCCGGCAATGAGTTTGGCAGCAGACGGGCAAGAGCTCTCATGCCGCCATATCCTCCGCCAAGTATGACAAGATTTTTCATAACCAAATTTCCCCTTTTGTCCAGTATGTAAGCAGCTATAGTAATATATTAAAATAATAGAACACAATGACAGAATAAGAATTAAACGTTTACATTATTATATTAGCAAAATAATTAGAATATTAATTCACAAGAATATTCATGAAACAACATAAAAAGTATAACGAAATTATAGCTAAATCACAACACATATCTGAATAATCCAGGCAAAAGTCGACATTATACGCCCTTCAATCATCCAATAATGATAATCCAGCGCTTACTGTGTATATGACAGTATGCCTTTGCTTGCGTTTTTGCCTGAAACCAAGTACATTAACAATTAGTAGAGAGGTGAATAGATGTGATTCAGCCAATCATAGAATTTTGCATCAGCAACCTGGCAAGCGGTGCGCAGAAGGCCCTGGAAATCCTTGAAAAGGACCCGGATCTGGATGTGATTGAGTATGGCTGCCTTGGGTACTGCGGAAAATGTGCAAGCTCTTTATATGCCCTGGTGAACGGTGAGGTTGTAACAGGAGAGACGCCGGAGGAACTGGTGGAAAACATATATCAATTCCTGGATGAAAATCCGATGTTTTAATATAAAAGGCCGCATATCGATGCGGCCTTTTTCTTATAGTTAAGGAATTTATAAATTGGAAGACTTGTGGATAATTTTCAATGCTTCCACGTCCAGCTCCACCGCCTACCCCCATCGTGGTCATAAGCCAAACCTCCCAAAAAGGCAAAGAATGCCTTTTCGGGAGGTTCGTCTTATGCTTGTCGGGGGTGATCAAGGCGCCTGCGCTTTTGTTCTTGAAGGAGCAGACATCAGCAGGTCTGCCTTCTGCTTTCCCTCATTTCATGCCAGCGTTCTCTTGCCATATCAATGATCCCCGGCTCAATCGAACGGCTTTGCTGTTCAATTACCTTGGAGAAAAACTTGATTGCCTGCCCATCGCTGCCTATTTTCCTTGAAAGTTCTGCAATGAGGTATAGAAGTCTGGTTTCAGAGATCTGCGTGCCCTGGTAATCACCGCTTGAATAGGATTCCACATATTCATGGGCAGCCAATTTCATAAAGCGCTGTTCCTGTGTCTCATCGCCGCCATTTCTGTACAGCCAGGCAAGCCGCATATACAATCCCGCGATGGACACATGCTTTTCCTTCTTCAAAAGTGCTGAGTAGACAGCCAGCTTGTATGTCTGGATTGCTTCATTCCTGCTCCTCTTCCTGCCGAAGTCCCTGGGCTTCCATTGGCTCGTGATCTTTTCATCGATCTGTTCCTTTGAACCCGGGGGGAAATATGGGCTGAATTCCTCGGAAAACGAAAAGCCGCATTGAGGACATACTTGTATATAATAGAATATCGGATTGCTTGCATCTGAGTCATAAAAAGGAAGAAAATCAGTGTCATAGCCTTTGATTTTTACGAAGCGGGAACGGACCTTCTGGCTTGTAAAGTTGTTCTTGCATACAGGGCAGCTGCAGCTTTTTTCATACAATGGCTCCAGTATGGCCAATTTTCTCACCTTCCATTATAGAATATTAGGTTTATTATACCATAAACACCAGGGTTTTTTAGGTAATAAGTTCTAATTTAGGAGCGGATTTGATAAAAGGGCCTTAAAATTGAAGCCTGCTCAGTTGAGTCCCGCTCAAAGTCTGTATATACTATATATAAGAGTAAAAACCTCAAGATTAAGGAGGATTTAAAATGGAAAACCAAATTGTTGAAATTACTGAAGCTGCGGCTTTTCAAATTAAAGATATGATGAAGCAAAATGAAGAGGAAAATGCATTCCTGCGTGTTGCAGTAAAAGGCGGGGGCTGCAGCGGGTTGTCATACGGCATGGGCTTTGCGCATGAAGTTGAAGAAAACGATGCCCAGTTCGAGCTCCATGGCCTGCAAATCCTTGTAAGCAAGGAAGATGCTGCCATCCTTAACGGCACAAAGATCGACTATAAGCAATCCATGATGGGCGGCGGATTCACCATCGACAATCCCAATGCCATCGCTTCCTGCGGCTGCGGTTCTTCGTTCAGGACCGCTAAGAATGCAGGGACACCCGAAAATTGCTGATTCCTTAATTGTCATCATACACCTTACAGAACGCTTCCTGACCTCAATTGAGCATATCAGGAAGCGTTTTTTACATGGAAAAAGAGAAGCGGGGGTTAAAAAATGAAGCTGTTTCAAAATACGCAGGAGTCTGAGAGCGAGTTTGGGTGCAGCCCGATTATCCAGACGCCGGCAGGAGCCATTGCATTTGACCTCCGAATCAATGGCCAAGTCCCATCAAGGTGCCATAGCAAACCTTCCTGCTTTAGGCTGGAAAATGGAGAACTCTTGCTGAGATATTCACATAAGGATTACATAGCCGAGCTTCTCCTCTGCGAACCTGACATCAGGATTCCATCACATATGAAAATAGAAAAAGCAGCTGCTGCCGTCTGGAGGCTGAGAGCTTGTCATAATTTAAGGGACTGTATATTTCAAGCAGAGATGGAACCAATAGGAAGCGCCGGGTGGCCGGACAGCGGAGAAAGGCTCGAGGCGATGACCTGGGAGTATGGGGAATGGAAGCTCACTCTTGGCACAGAGGATGGGGCTGCCTTAGTTCAAAGGTCAAGAATAAAGGATATGATGCCGGACTCATTCTATGCTGAAGATGAAATTTCACAGCTCCAAATCGTCAGGTATTTGCCAAATGCGATTGCAGTTCCAATCCCGGAAATAAGAAAGGGTGAACTTTGCCAGGTCCATTTTGTGGCAGCGTGGAGCCGCCCGAAGGAAGATGGGGATGCTTCCGCATGGTTTGCTGTAGATAGAACAGGAGGGGAAATCCTCGAAGGGTCAGGATTGTACTAAATTGGGCTGCCGGGCAGCATCCATTTTTTCAGAAAAAGGATGTTCGCACTGCCGGCTTGTCTCCCTCATGCATAAGATGAAACATATCTTGCTGCAGAGGGGGTGAATCTATGGGCTGCTGGTATAATGACAATGTAGCAGGCTTATCGGGCAACAGGCACTGGAAGCAGGATGATGTGGCTGGTGCATCTGACTGTCATCACAAGAAACGCGATGATGACTTTAAGGTAAGGGTTGAGGCCTTTATTGACAGTGAGGAATTTTGCAGGGCTGTAAGGCGCTGCCTGGCTGATGACGTAGCCGGGGCAGAAACAGACCGCCGCAGAAAACGCAGACACTATTGGTAAGAAATAAAAGCGGCCCCGCCGGAGTTTCTCTCCGGCGGGGCCATTTTATTGATTATTTATCAAACATGGACGTGCTGTGCAGAGGCTGCACCCGTGCTTTAGGATCAATAAGGGCCTTAGCATTGTTCACTGCAGTCGGCGCTTCTCCGAAACCGGAAGCAATCAGCTTCACTTTGCCGTCATAGGTGCAAATATCGCCGGCTGCGTAAATGCCCGGGATATTTGTCTCCATTTTGCTGTTGACGACAATATTATTTTTTTCAATTTCCAGGCCCCACTCTTTGATCGGGCCAAGCGATGAAACAAAGCCGTAGTTGACGATGACGGCATCAACATCGATGGCTTCTTTTTCTTCCCCTTTGGCATCCTGGATGATCACCTGGGAAATGCCCTCCTCATTGCCGATCAGTTCGGCAGGAACAAACGGAGTCTTGATTTCAACCTTGGAATTGTGAAGGTTTTCTACACTGTGCTCGTGGGCGCGGAACTTGTCGCGGCGGTGGATGATCTTTACGTTCTCTGCGATAGGCTCAAGCATCAAGGCCCAGTCTACTGCTGAATCGCCTCCTCCGAATACAACCACTTTCTTCCCGGAGAAATGATTCAGGTCATCAATGAAGTAGTGCAGGTTCTTGCCTTCATATTGCGGAGCCGAGTCAAGCTCAAGGCGGCGCGGCTGGAATGCGCCATTTCCGGCCGTGATGATGACCGTCTTTGTATAGTGGATTTCGCTGTTGGTGGTTAGCTTGAAAATGCCGTCCGGCTGTTTTTCAAGCTTTTCAACCGACTGCTCAAGCGATACCGTAGGTTCGAATTTCTTCATCTGCTCTTTCAAATTATCGACGAGCTCCTGTGCCCGCACTTTCGGGAAACCGGCTACATCATATATGTATTTCTCCGGATAAAGAGCTGACAGCTGCCCGCCAAGCTGGGGAAGGCTTTCAATTATTTTAACAGAGGCCTGCCTCATGCCGCCGTAAAAAGCAGTGAACAGCCCGACAGGCCCTCCGCCGATAATCGTTATATCATAGATTGTCTGATCTTCCTTCACACTAATCACCTCAACATATGTAGTAACATTTCTAGCCTTCATCATATCATAAATAATGAAAAACCTCACATAGCAGAACCGAAAGTTGTTGGAATAATGAGAAAAATTGCGTAAAAATCTTAATTTTCTCAATAGGATATATTCTGCTTTTAACCTTGAAAAACCGCGAAAAAAAGAATATTATGTATTATAGACATAAACTTTGTGACAAATTTCGGACATTTTTTTGCTCTGCTTCGTGAAGAATATCACAAACTTTTTCTTGTACTTATAAAATAAAAACTCATAAAGCAGTGGAAGATAAGAAAAAGCAGAAGAGTTTTCGAAAATACTAATAAAGGTGGAAGTGATACGCTTTGAAAAAGCCAAAAATAGTAATTCTAGGTGCCGGCTACGGCGGATTGATGGTGGCAACACGTTTGCAAAAGCAGGTTGGAGTGAATGAAGCAGAAATCGTATTAGTGAACAAGAATGACTATCACTATGAAACGACTTGGCTGCACGAAGCTTCTGCAGGTACTCTTCATCACGATCGAGTTCGCTATGATGTTAAAAATGTCATTGACCGAAACAAAATCGAATTTGTCCAGGGTACTGCTGTTGAAATTAAAACTGAAGAAAAGAAGGTCATCCTCGAGGAAGGCGAAGTAACCTATGACTACTTGGTCGTTTCACTTGGTGCTGAGCCGGAAACATTCGGCATCAAAGGCCTGGATGTACATGCTTTCTCTATTATAAATGTGAATGCTGCAAGACAGATCCGCGAGCATATTGAATATCAATTTGCCACTTACAATACTGAAGAAGAGAAAAAGGATGAAAGGCTGACAATTGTAGTCGGAGGCGCCGGCTTCACAGGCATTGAATTCCTTGGCGAGCTGGCAAACAGAGTGCCTGAGCTGTGCAAGGAATATGATGTGGACTACAGCAAGGTTAAGATCATCTGTGTTGAAGCTGCTCCTACGGTCCTTCCTGGCTTTGACCCTGAGCTTGTCAACTATGCAGTCTCCCACCTGGAGAAAAAGGGTGTTCAATTCCTGATTGGCACTGCCATCAAAGAATGCAATGAAGATGGAATCACGGTCGGAAAAGGCGACGAAGAAGTTGAGCACATCAAAGCAGGCACTGTCGTCTGGGCTGCAGGTGTTCGCGGCAACTCCATCATCGAAAATTCCGGCATTGAAGCGATGCGCGGACGCGTAAAGGTTCAGCCTGACCTAAGGGTTCCTGGCCATGAAGATCTATTCATCATCGGCGACTGCTCATTGATCATCAATGAAGAAATCAACCGTCCGTATCCTCCTACTGCCCAAATCGCCATGCAGCAGGGAGAGGTATGCGCGCGCAATATCGTTGCACTGATCCGCAACAAGGGTGAGCTTGAGACCTTCACTCCTGATATCAAAGGTACAGTATGTTCATTGGGCGAAGACGATGCCATTGGTGTGGCTTTCGGCAAGAAATTGGTAGGATCAAAGGCTTCCTTCATGAAGAAGATGATCGACAACCGTGCCCTCTTCATGATTGGCGGACCTGGACTTGTCCTGAAAAAAGGCAAATTCAATATCTTTTAATAAAAACTGCCGGGGATCATTTCCCCGGTATTTTTGTGTCCAAAAACCAATTAGAAGCAGAGCTCTGCTACAATAGAAAGATCATTATGCATGGAGGTCATAAACGTAATGGAGAGCAAACGTGGCAAAGTGTGGCTTGCTGTTTCAGGCCTGGTTATTTCACCGGAGGGAAAGTGGCTTTTAGTTAAGAAAAAATACGGCGGGCTGAAGGGCAAATGGTCGCTGCCTGCAGGCTTTGTTAATCCAGGGGAGACTGCCGATGAAGCAGCTGTAAGGGAAGTAAAGGAAGAAACGGGCATTGCAAGCAGGCCGGTCGGCATGATAGGGCTGAGGACTGGTGTGATCCGCGGCGAGGTCAGCGACAATATGATCCTTTTTCTTATGGCGCCTGAAAAAGGCCAAAGCATCACTGTCCAGGAAAGCGAGCTGATGGATGTGCAGTTTATGGACCCTGGAGAAGCAGCGGTCCATGAAGATGCCTCGATCCTCCTCAAGTATTTGACAGAACTTAATGAAGGGGCTGCCAAACAGCTGATAGACGGCGTAAACCCTGGCGACCACTTCGGATACTCCGCATATAAACTATTTTTATAATTTTCAGAAATTATTAGAATTCATTAGATATTGTAAGATAATCTAACATGTATGCGTTTACAGAAGGGCTTTTCCGGCTAATATGAAGCTTTCCATTTTCCTCAATCCTTGATATATTATCAGAAAATTCAGTGTGTAAAGGGGATGAGCAGGATGGCAGCAATGACTTATGAAACCAAAGAATGCGACTATTGTTCAGGGAAGGGCTATTTCCAGCTTTTATTAGGCGGCTCTGAAACATGCACCTGCTGCAACGGTTCCGGCAAAAAGAAAGGATAAAATAAAACCCTGCTGACTGCAGGGTTTTTCCGTGGCTGGATTTTCCTTCGGCAAGGCCTGAACAGTTATAGTTGTTAAAAAGTGTTCACAAAATTAAAATTGACTACCTTTCGGCCATTCAGTACACTTAAAAGTGATGTTTTAAGGGGGTACTGCCTGTGCAGATGACTATTTTTGTGTTGCCAATTTCAATGCTGCTATTTTTCGTTTTATTTTTTGGAATCGGTTTTATATTGAATATGCTGCTTAGAATGTCCTGGATCATGGCCATTATTTATCCAATCATCGCTATCCTGATTGTTGACCAGGTCCGTTTCATAGAATATTTCACCAACAGCGGTGAAGCATTTCCTGAGCTGGGAAGGCTTTTGTCAGAGCTCGCCATGGCTGATGTCCTGATTTTAAGCAGCGGGATGGCTGGTGCAGTTGCAGCCGGTATTACTATTAAACTGCTGAGAAGCAAAGGCTACAGAATGTTTTAATGTAAAAGCATTCCCATATTGGGAGTGTTTTTTTTGCTCTGTGAAACACACCTTTTCATATGAATGAGTCTAAAATCAATACAGAATACCAACAGACCCTACTATTAAAAAATATAACAAAAGTCTGAGATAGGCGACTAAAAAACTTCAGAATCATAAATTTTATAATTTTTTTTTAGGAAATACCATTCCTGTACTAAAACCTTGATACAGCAGGCTTTATATGAATTTTACTTCTAATACAGAAACCGCGGTATTGCCTTAATTCCAATCCTCCCAGGAATACTTTTTCTAAAGTTGGGAAATGATTAACTTGGGAGGAGTGAATTATTATATGAATAGACTAAAAAAATGGACAAAGCGCATCATCATGTCAGTTTTATTTTTAGGGGCACTGCTTACCACCTTTCAATCCATATCCGGAGTAGGCGCGAAAACCCTTGAGTCCTATCAGTACGAAGGCGGCGGGGCAGCAGCTGAAATGGAAGATTATGCTTTCTCAGACCATACATATAAAACAATGGGACTTGCCTACAAATATCTTCCGAGGCTGGAAGCGAATGAGCTGATTTCCTCAGCGGAGGCGGTTACTGCCGAGCCACAGTCCTTGGAAGAAGCATTCAATTGGTCAGAATATCCCGCCAAATCTGTAGTGGCGACCGGCTATACGGCCTATTATGAATCAACAGGAAAGAATCCGGGGCACCCGTCCTTTGGCATTACATACTCTGGGGTCAAGGTAAAACGAGATCTGTACTCTACAGTAGCAGCAGACCTGAACGTTTTCCCGATCGGCACCATCCTGTTCATACCGGGTTATGGATACGGGGTCGTAGCTGACAAAGGCGGCGCCATCAAAGGTAATAAACTTGATCTATATTATGAAACCGTCGAAGACGTCTACAGCAGCTGGGGCAAAAAAACGCTTGATGTTTATGTGATTGAAGAGGGAGACGGAAGCCTGACCGAAGAGGAACTAAGCGCCCTTAACGAGAACGAATCCATGCAGGTATTCCGCCACCAGTACAGGGCTGTGGAGGAATAGGAAACGCGGAGGCGGCTTGCCCGAGGCAGACAAGCATAAGACGCTTTAGGATAGAAGGCGGTCTTTGCCTTCAATCCTAAAGTGGATTATGACTCGAGGCCTTAGACGCCGGAGCTGGATCAAGAAAAGCTGATAAGCCTTGTTCAGTAGAGGAACGAGGAATTGAAAGTCCGAATTTGAGGCTGTCGCAAATAAATCCGGAAAGTCGCAAATAAAAGCCAAAAAAGAAAATAAAACTAAGAAAGAGGGAGGCCGGATCAAACGGCCTCCCTCTTTTTATCGCTAAAAGCATTCCGGATGCAGTATACGGGCGAGCCTTTCAGCGCCTTCAATCAGGCGGGGGGAAGGGCGGCAATACAGTTCTTCCTCCAGTACGAGGATTCTTTCATGTTTGACTGCCTCAAGTTCCTTCCATCCTGGCCTTTTCACGACAATCTCCGGCTTTACCTTTTCTTTGCGGACGCCTACCCATGCAAGGCAGATATAATCAGGCTGGCGGCGGAGGACGTCATCCCAATCTGTCTGGACGCTGGCGAGTTCCACATCCCTGAACAGATTGACGGCGCCGACAAGCTCGCTGATTTCAGTGAGCCAGTTGATGCTTCCAGGGGTGAAAACCGGCTTTGGCCACCATTCCCAGTAGAGGGAGGGTTTGTACCCGGCGCCTGCCGATTTTTCCTGCAGGCTTTTAATTTTCGTCCTGAATTCGCCGGCTGCCTTTTCACCCAATCCGGGATATCCGGCAGCCTCGGCTGCTGTACCCAGGTCCCGTGCAATATCCTCAAGGCTTTGGGGATTAAGGGTAATGAAAGGCAGGTTCCTATTCCTTAATTCCCCGATATTTTTCTCCATCCCCGGCACGCTCAAGGATGCCAGTACGAGATCAGGCTTCAGCGCTTCAACCTTATCCATATCAATTGACAAATCAGGTCCGAGCCTTGGCAGATGAAGCACTTCCTCCGGCCAGTCAGAATAGTCATCGATTCCGACCAGAAGATGTGTCAGCCCGAGGTAAGCGATAATTTCTGTGTTGCTGGGACAGATAGATACTATTCTCATAAAAGTCTCCTTATAGATTAACTAGCATATCGAGAACAAGGGTCAAAGCAATCCCTGTCAGGCCCCCGAAAAACACTTCAATCGGTTTGTGGCCGAGGAGCTCCTTCAGTTCTTTCTGTTTTTCTTTTTCGGCCTTTTTCTGCCATACTTTCGCTTCTTCGACGAATTTATTAAAATCGTTCACAAGCTGATTCAGGACAATGGCCTGTTCACCTGCCTGCCTTCTTACACCGGTTGCATCAAACATCGTGATGATGGCAAATACAGCCGCCACCGCGAATACAGCAGAATCCATCCCGGTTTCCAGGGCGACTCCCGTGGAAAGGGCAGTGACGGCGGCCGAGTGGGAGCTGGGCATGCCTCCCGTGCTTGTCAAGAGTGACCAGTCCAGTCTCCTCGTCGCAATATACTGAATGGGCACCTTTACAAACTGTGCAAAAAAGATTGCGGCCAGTGCAGACCATAAAGGGAAGTTGAGCAATAAATCCATCGGGAAACCACCTTTTCATTTTTTGGCTGTTTTGCAGCTGCCTGGGCTGACAGGAAGCAAGTGGAGCTGGAACTTCCATTATGCCTCAGCTGCAGGGCGGAGTGCCCTTTTGTTTTTTATACCCGCCGGGGCGGAAGTTGAATACTGTAATTTATGTACATCTGATATGATATGGATAACCAGGAGTATGAATACATTCTGTGCAGGGGTGATTGCATGCTTTATCCCAAAGAATATTATGAGTTCTTCATCTGTTTCAATGAAGGCGACTATTACACTTGCCATGACCTTTTGGAGGAAATGTGGATGGAAGATAAAGCCAATCTGTTCTTCAAAGGGCTGCTGCAAATGAGTGTGGCCATCTACCATTACGAGTACGGCAATGTAAAAGGCGCCAGGCTCATGATGCGGGCTGCCCATTCTTATCTCCAATCCTACAGGCCGAAGCATTGGGGGCTGGACCTTGAAAAGGTGTACGGATTCATTTCTGCATGCCTCTCCATTATACCAGAGACTATAGATACAATTCCTTATGAGGAGGTAAAAACCCTTCCCGTCCTGCCTCATATCTATTTATTTTTGGAAGATGATTAGATTCTCGAAATAAATCACTTTATCCGATATAATATAGGTATTAATACTGGAGGTGATCAGAATGTATACAATCAAACAGGATTTGGACTTCGGTGCCGGCCATGAGGCCCTTGTCATCGGATTATTTGATAAGCCTGCCAAGCTTGAAGGCAATCTGGCAAAGGCGGATGACATTTTTGAAGGAAATCTGACAGAACTGATGAAAAGCGGAGACATTTCAGCTAAGAAAAAAGCAGTCTCCAAAATACATACATTTGGCAAAACAGGAGTCAAAAGGATTTATTTTGTAGGGCTTGGAAAAGAAAAGGAACTGGATTTTGAAGTGCTGAGGGAAGCTTTCGGAAAGGTCTTTAAGCGTTTAAAAGAAGACAGGCTGCAGGAGGCTGCGCTTTATCTTGACTCATTTACAGCGGAGGATGCAGACGCAAATGATGCGGCGCATGCTGCAGCAGAAGCTTTCGAGCTTTCAGCATATGAATTCCAGGGCTATAAGCAAAAGTCTAATGAGCCTGAAAGGAAAGTCGAAAGCCTGACCGTGTACAGTACTGCAGATGAAGCTGAGGTTAAGGCTTCACTTGAAGTCGGGACTGCCCACGGAAAAGGGACAAACTCCGCGAGGACGCTTGTAAACCTTCCAGGTAATATGCTGACAGCAACAGATTTGGCGAACTACGCGCTTGAGCTCGCAGGCAGATATCATTTCGAAGCGGAAATTCTTGAAAAAGAAGATATGCTGAAGCTCGGCATGGGCGCACTTCTTGCCGTCAATCAGGGATCTTCTGAGCCTCCGAAAATGATTGTCCTGAAATACCAGGGCAGGGATGAGTGGACCGATGTGGTCGGTCTGGTCGGAAAAGGCATCACTTTTGATACAGGCGGCTATTCACTCAAGCCGAAAGACGGCATTGTCGGCATGAAGACCGATATGGGCGGAGCTGCCGCTGTGCTTGGCGCCATGGAAATCATTGGTGAACTGAAGCCGGCACAGAATGTTGTTGCCGTCATTCCGTCTACAGACAATATGGTGAGCGGTACTGCATTCAAGCCGGATGACGTTATCACTTCCATGAGCGGAAAAACGATTGAAGTACTGAATACAGATGCAGAAGGGCGCCTTGCTCTTGCTGATGCTGTCACCTATGCGAAGCATCATGGAGCAGGCTATCTGGTAGATGTAGCGACTTTGACAGGCGGTGTGATCGTCGCGCTTGGCAATGATACAACCGGCGCATTGGCGAATAATGAGGCTCTCTATGAGCAGGTGCTCGAAGCTTCATTTGAAGCCGGAGAACCGATCTGGAGGCTTCCATTATTTGAAAAAGACAAGGCACGCATCAGGAGCAGCAAGATTGCCGATCTGAACAACTCTCCTGGACGTGCAGGCCATGCCATCATGGGCGGGGGCTTTGTCGGGGAATTTGCCGAAGGGACTCCTTGGGTGCATTTGGATATTGCCGGCACTGCTACTGTTGACAAGGCGCATGATCTCGGTCCTTCCGGTGCCACCGGAGTGATGGCCAGAACACTTGCACTTATGGTAGAACGATTTGAGCCATTTGAATAAGAACTAATTTGGCCTGGCCCTCAAGGGGTCGGGCTTTTTTCATTTTTCAATATCACCCCTGCACCGTCCTCCAATCCCTGGAAGTCCCCCGGGATCATTGACAGGCCTGCCCCTGTATGGTATTTTAATATTTGTGTTTTAGTTCTTTACCAATTTATCAGAGTAAAGTAATCAAGGAGAAGCTTACACTTCTCAACCTGCTAAAACACGCTGAACTATTCATTCCATATACTTATACGTTTTTACATCAAGAGAGGGGATTTAACATGAATGCAGTAATTGCAGCTGTGCTTGTGATGCTGGCGCTGAGCCTTTTGCGTGTGAATGTTGTGTTTGCACTGATTGCAGGGGCATTGGTTGGCGGTTTGACTGGCGGGCTGTCTGTAGATAAAGTAATTGAAGTATTTACAAACGGGCTTGGAGGGAGTGCCGAGGTGGCCCTCAGCTATGCGCTTCTTGGCGGGTTTGCCGTTGCCATTTCCAAAACCGGGCTTCCCAACTTAATGGTGGACTGGGTGCTTGGGGTTGTCGGCAAAAACGGTGGATCCAAGGGAAAGGCCTATTCAAAGGCATTGATCGTGTTCGCGATTCTATTGATGGCCTGTTTTTCCCAGAACCTGATTCCCATTCACATTGCCTTTATTCCAATCTTAATACCGCCGCTTCTTCATGTTATGAATGAATTGAACATCGACCGGCGCCTGATTGCTTCAGTCCTGACATTCGGGCTGACTGCACCTTATATCCTGCTGCCTGCAGGCTTCGGGAAGATTTTCCACGAAATTTTGGCCAGCAATATGGCTGACAGCGGCCTTGTCATTGAAATGGGAGATATCCCAAAAGCGATGCTGATTCCGACTGCCGGTCTTGCAGCAGGCCTTATCATCGCAGTGTTCTTCTCATACCGTAAATCAAGAAGCTATGAGACTATCGAAATCGCTGCTCCGGAAAAAGGAAGCTATTCAAAAATGGCAATCCTGTTTTCCATCCTCGCCATTATCGCGGCACTTACAGTTCAGATTATCCTGGATTCTATGATATTCGGGGCGCTGAGCGGCATCCTGGTCATTTATATCAGCGGAGCAATCCGCTGGAGGGAAGCAGATGCCCTGTTGACCGAGGGAATGAAAATGATGGCTTTCATCGGCTTTGTCATGCTGGCGGCCTTTGGGTTTGCTGATGTGCTGAAAGAAACGGGCGATGTTGAGAGGCTTGTTGAGCAGGCAGCGGGAATTATCGGCGGCAGCAAGCCTCTTGCAGCTTTCCTTATGCTCCTTGTCGGCCTGCTCGTGACAATGGGCATCGGATCATCTTTCTCGACCATCCCGATTATTGCGACGATCTTTGTCCCGCTTGCCATGGAGCTTGGCTTCAGTCCAATGGCGACCATCGCTTTGGTCGGAACAGCTGCTGCTCTTGGTGACGCAGGGTCGCCGGCTTCAGACAGTACGCTCGGGCCGACGGCCGGGCTTAATGCTGATGGACAGCATAATCACATTTGGGATACATGTGTGCCAACCTTTGTGCACTATAATATTCCGCTGATTGCCTTTGGCTGGATTGCAGCAATGGTTCTATAATCAAGCAGAGGGGCTCCTGTAATGATGGAGCCCCTCTTTTTGCATATTCCTGTGTATGAACAGAAATATAGGATAATATATCCTTACATACAGAAGTGAATGGGGTGATTTTGCATGTATTTCGGAAAAGTAAGGAAAGGGGACGGGGGGCGTGTACCGCCGAACCAGAATGTGACCGCATCTTTTCCGGTCCTGCACCATGGCAATGTTCCTTATTACTCGAATCTGGATAACTGGTCGCTGCGGATCTTCGGGACAGTGGAAAAGGAAAAGGTAATCAGCTACAGTGATCTTCAAAAGCTGCCGCAGACAGAGTCCGGAAATGATATCCATTGTGTCACTGGCTGGTCAAAGCTGGATAATGTGTGGAGAGGTGTAGCTGCAAGTGAGATTGTCAGGCTGGTAAAGCTTAGAGCTGAAACATCATTTGTCATTCTGCATGCAGAGGAAGGATGGACGTCCAACCTGCCGCTTGCAGACTTCCTGAAGGAAACGAGCCTCCTGGCACACTCCCATAATGGCGAGACTCTTACCCCGGAACACGGATATCCGCTCCGCGCCGTCATTCCGCACCTTTACTTCTGGAAAAGCGCCAAATGGCTCCGCGGCATCGAGTTTTCTGCTGTGGATAAGCCTGGATTCTGGGAAAGAAATGGCTACCATAATTATGGGGATCCTTTCAAAGAAGAAAGGTTCAGCTTTGATTGACCTGGCCATGGAAAAAACCTCATCCCAATGAAGATGAGGTTTTTTATAAAAGATAAGCCCCACTATTAGCTGCAGCATCTCTTGAAGTAATCTGCAAACACAATTGAGGCAAACCCGTAATAGCTGCAGTGAGCTGTTGGTCCAAAAAGCTTCTCATAGTTCAAGGTATAAAACATCGTATCCCTCCATTGTCCAGATTTTAACTGCCGGAAGGCTCTGAGTGTTCATGGAGCCAATCGGTCAGGTAGGGAGGAAGCTGTCCGCCCGTTGCAAGATTGGCGTGCCCTCCATGCTGCAAGTGAAAAGTTCTGTCTCTGCTCGAAACGAGGCCGATCACAGGCTCAACCTGTTCTCTGGGAACCAGCCTGTCTCCTGCTGTTGCTACAGCAAGCAGGTTTGCCTGGATATTAGCCAGGTCGGCTTTTTTTCCGTCGATGATGAGAGAGCCGTCCATCAGGGAGTTCCTTCTCCCGAGCTCATGGAAAATTTGTTTTAAGGCTGCTCCGGAAAAAGGGATATGGCCCGATGTCCAGGTGTTGAACCTCTGCCACTTTTCTGTGTATTTCTCATCATATGAGCGGTTTAAAAGAGAGAGGTAGTGAGATAAGTAGATAGGTGAAGTAAGCAGCCGCATGCCGGCTTCCATTAAGGGGGCCGGGATGATTCCTAGTGCATCAATGACAGCGTCAAAATCGGCCCTGCCTGTTGAAACGGCTTCAATCCACTCATCATAGGCGGGCAGGATGCTGAAATCAATTGGTGTAACAAATAGAACCAGGTTCTTGATCGGCTCCTCTGAGATGCTTGCATAGATGGCTGCAATGGTCCCGCCAAGGCAAAAGCCCATAACTGTCAGCTCTGATGCCCCTGAGTGCCTGAGCGCTCTTGCGGCGGCTTTCGCAATATAATCCCTGATATAGTCGGTGATCGTCAGGTCTTTATCTTCATATCCCGGGGCGCCAAAATCAATAAGGTACACATCATAGCCTTTATTGACAAGTACCTCGATCATGCTTTCATTTGGTGCAAGGTCCAGGATATAAGGCTGGTTGATGAGTGAATAAATCAGGAACATGGGAGTGCTGTACTTTCTTTCCGCCGGGGGGTAATGCCATAAGACCGCTTTGTTCTTTTTCCAGACTGCCCTTCTGTATGTGCATCCCTGATCGGGCTGTGCTGCCGAGAGAGTCCGGAAAAATCCTCTCCATCTCTCCTGTTCCTTCTCGGACCAGAATCCATTGGAGCTGCTGCTATTATCTCCCATTACTTTTCGATCCTTTCAAAGGCAATCCGGATTGGATTTCAGCATTTTTCTGGATATTATCCAGAAGGATGCTGAGTGCCCTGGACCGTGCTTTCCGTCTCTTCTCAGCCGGACTGTCTTCTGGTTTTTTCCTGGAAGCCGCAGTTCCTGAATCATTAACAGATTCTGGTTTGGAGGAAGGTGCTTTCAATTGCGGGTTCTGACCGGATTTAGGAAGGTCCATAGCCGGGCTGTCCGGCTTTTCTGTTAAGCCTCCTGCCCCAAGCATTTCGACCGAACTTTTTATATCGGCAAGTGTACTGGACAGTGCCATCATTTGTTCGTCAAGCTGATCGACTTTTTCTTCAACCTGAATGGCCAGTTTTGCCACCCGGGCAACATCGTTCTTTGTAGGGAAGTTTAAAGGTATGGAAAGCAACTCAACCATATTCCTGCATTGGCTGATCATACTCGCGATTACAGCTGAATTCGAGCTGGCTGAAAGCAGAAGTTCTTCTTTATTCAGCTGCTTTTTTATCAGCTCATTTAGTTCAAATTCAAGCTTCATTCCCATTTTTTTTAATGAACTGAATAATTCCTGCGCTTGTTCATTTGACATTTCGCCTGCTCCTTTCCGCTGTTTTTCTAGATGGTTGCCGTCAAGCCGCCATCTACTACAAGCGTATGGCCTGTCACATAATCAGAAGCACTGGAAGCCAGAAACAACGCTGTTCCCTTTAAATCCTCATTCTTGCCAAACCTTCCGGCAGGTATTTTTTTCAGCAATATTTTATTGGTTTTTTCCATGGATGCCGTCATTTTTGTCGGAAACAGGCCCGGGGCAATACTGTTGACCTGGATGTTATAAGGAGCGAGCTTCACAGCCAGATCCTTTGTCAGCACCATCAGCGCTCCTTTACTGGTGTTGTATGCCGGTGTATCCAGGAAGCCGGATGGAGCCCCCCTGAATCCTGTGACAGATGCGATATTGATGATTTTTCCGCTGCCCTGATCCTTCATGGCTCTGGCAGCTGCCTGGGTAAACAGGAATGCGCCCTTCACATTTACATCCATCACTTTGTCCCATTTGTCTTCCGGGTAGTCCAGGAGCGGAGCGACCCAGGAAGTTCCGCTGTTATTGATCAGGATGTCAAGCCGGCCGAAATGGCTGATCGTTTCCGCGATGACAAAGCTGATATTGTTTTCATTGGTCACGTCGCATTCCAATGCCAATGACTGGGCTCCCATGGATGCCAGTTTCTTGCTGACAGTCTGGCACGCCTCAAGATTCCTGGAACAGACGACTATATTTGCTCCTGCCTCTGCAAGTGCATAGGCCATCTGCTCGCCGAGCCCCCGCCCGCCGCCGGTGACGATGGCCGTTTTATTGGACAAATCGAAAAGTTCTTTAGTATCCATTTATGATATCCCTCCTTATTGGAACAGCTGTAAGGCTACATATGATGAATTCTGGAATACCCTGCAGGCTGCCGATTTATGCTTCGCTATATTATAGACGAGCCATCATGCAAAAGTGCAGAAAATGGTTGTTCTCCCAGAGCCTTTTCTTGCCTGGGGAAAGTATAAAAACAGCCTGTTTGGGAAAAATCAAAAATGGAAGATTTCTGGTATGCAGGGAGGCGGCCGGATGGATGAAAAGCAGATAAGGGAAATATTCGATGAAGCGGGATATAGTGCACTTGGGCAGTCATTGAGCTTCAAGCTTTGGCTTTCAGGCGTGATGGAGCATTCCGGGGCAGGAGATAATCCGCTGGAGCTCCTTTTGGAAGCATGCTCTTTCGATGATGGTGAGCCGATCCTCTTCGACCAATTTCTGTTCCAGCTCCGGCTGGTCAGCTCTGCAGATGAACGGAATTGCCTTCCCATTGGTTATTGGCAGTGAAAAATAAGAAGCAAAGAAGAGGTGCTATCATGCAGAAAAATGCAAGAGGATATGTACAGGACTCATATGGATCCCTGAATCAGGCGAAAGATTCCCTGCAGCAGGCATTATCAACGGTAGAACAGGGTTCAAACCGTGAGCGCATCGAGGAATCCCTCCAGGCGGTCGAACAGGCACTGCAGGCGTGCGGACAAACGGCAGATATATTGGAACAAAAATAATGCTGAAAAACACAGGGGAGCTTCTCCTGTGTTTTTTTTTTGCCGATGAAGAACAGCCCGGCGGTGAAAGCCCCGGAAAGCGGACAAATGCCCAGTCCAAAAGGCATTCGCCTGCATATGTAGTAGTGTAGGGAAGAAAATAAGGAGGTAGACCTTTTATGCATCCATATAGAGCGCCATATTATGCTGGAGGCGGTTCAAGATTTTTCTTTGGGGCGCCGTTTGTAGGCGGATTGCTTGGAGGGCTTGTCGGCAGTGCACTGTTTTTTCCGCGGCCAAGGCCATACTTTTACCCGCCGCCATTTTACGGCCCGCCATACGGCGGAGGATATCCGTATTACTGATTGATGAAGGTATGAAGTGCCATTTAACAATAGACTCTTTCTTTTAAGGCTCTCTGGTCAGGAGAGCTTTTTTCTGTTGTGCTGAAATTCCTGCATCAGTGCTGCAGCCAGCACTTGCACTTACATCCATCTGAGCTTTAAGGTCAGGCTGCAGCACTGAGCATGGTCATCTTTTGCTTCAAATACCAGGGTGAGCCCGTCCGGTGTATATGTGACACGGGGCTGCGACTTAATTCCGGTTGCCTTGATCATCTCTTCTGCTTTTTTTGTCTGGGATTGCTGGGCAGCTGACATCAGATCATTGGAAAACTGCTTGGAAGTAGCCATCCTGTCAAGCAGTGACCTGGCATCACTCATTAGATCCTGCATATGCTTGGCCGAGCTCATAAAGGTGGCAGGATTGACAGAAGGAAACTGCCTCACGCTGGCTGTATAATAGAGCTGGCGGGGAGGCGGAGGAAAATGGCATACAGGCTGCGGGTAGCGGCTGATGCTGTTTCTTCTTCCGTAATAATAATGCGGAAACATTTATTTGGCTCCTTTCATGGAACATAATCCAGGTGCACCCATTCATTCCATCTATATGCGGCGGCCCCCTTTCTTACGATTGCCAGTGAAAAAAAAACTGTCAGCCATCTTAATCGGTTATGTGCTTTGCAGGAAGGAATATACATTTAAGTAGCATGAGCGTATTAGTATGGATTCATAAAGATAAAAGAGGGGTAAACAAGGGTAATGGAGAATTCTTAAATAGATGGAGAGCGGGGGAGGTGCTGAAGATGGAGCTGGATTATATTTTGCTGCTGATTGAAGAAAATGGCTATGTCGGCCTATTCCTGTGGCTCTGGTTCGGCGTCTTCGGCATCCCCGTCCCAAATGAAGTCATTGCCATGACAGTCGGGATGGTCTCCTCGATGAGTGTGCTTCATCCTCTTGGGGCTTTTCTAGTGACCTATGCCGGCATGACTGCCGCGCTGACGACCTGCTATACACTTGGCCGGTTTATCGGCCGGCCGCTGATCAAATATTTCCATAAAAGAAAACGGTTTGCAAAAATAATTGATGACTCTTTGAGGCTGATGGATAAGCATCATGCCTTTTCCCTTTCACTCAGCTATTTCATACCGGGGCTGCGCAATTTTGTCCCATTCCTCTATGGCTTCAGCAGGCTTCCATTCAAAACCTTCGCATTGTTTGCCTTCAGCGGGGCACTGCTCTGGCTTGCGGTTGCTTTCACTTTAGGATATCTGTTCGGCGATCATATAGATGCCATCATCCTTTATGGAAAAGAGGCGCTCTTGGCCGGTGCCGTCTTTGCGCTTATCATCCTCGTGATCAAGACACGCAGCAGAAGAAAAAAAGAAAAGCAAAGGGAGCTGGCGTGAGGGAGCTAAAAAAAGAAAAGGCAGCGTGCAAAAGCTGCCTTTTTGTGTGCTAATAGTGATGGCGGTGTTCAACCAGGTCAATGGCTCCCAGAACGATATGGGCAAGTCCGAAGCCGACGATGGTGTCGGACAGCGTGCTGTCTACTTTTCTGGATTGCTTCAGCGCGTAGCCTGTTGCTGTTACAGCTGTACCAAGAACTGCTGGAATTAAACCTTCACGGATATGATCCATAAATGAACACCCCTGTCTATGGTTTCGTCCATGTTTTTGCGGAACTTGATGGACATCTTTAGTTTGCCGCAGCAGGCTTTTTTTATTTAGCTTTGTTAAACATTATTGTTGATTTTGGGCTGCATTTCAGCTGTGCTGAAATGCAGCCCAAAATCAACAAGGTACACTAACGCAGCCTTTTATTTAAGCAGTTATTTTGTATTAGATTGGCGTTCACTGACTCCGAAGCAACACACTGCTCCCGGCCTTTGGGGCAGGGAATGAAGAGCAAGGATACTTTGCCAGGTTGTCTGTCACAAGGATTGAAGTTATAGTAAAAGTACATACATAGTCATGCACCATGGTTAAAAACATGGAGGGGGAACTGGAATGATGAAATTGGAGAATACGCTGATACATGCCTTAGGAATAGAAGTGACTGAGCTTGGGAAAGGGCATGTGACAGCGACCATGCCGGTCGATGAGAGGACCAGGCAGCCTTTCGGGCTTTTGCATGGCGGCGCCTCGGTGGCTTTGGCTGAAACGGTGGCCAGCATCGGTGCATTTGAATTAGTGGACCAGGAAAAACAAGCTGTGGTCGGCCTTGAGATCAACGCCAACCATATCAGGGCAAAAAAAGACGGAGTCGTCACTGCAGCTGCCACTGTTCTTCATCAGGGAAAATCAACAATGGTCTGGGATATCAAAATCACTGATGAAGAAGGGAAGCTTGTGTGTGTTTCAAGATGCACAATGGCGGTCATTCAAAGGAAATAGCAGCATCTGGGCATGAGAATAACAAGAAAAGCCATGAGGGATTCCCTCATGGCTTTTCTTGTTTGACGCTTACCTGTGAATTTTTCTTTGTTTTTAAATCATCCTGGACGCTTACATTCGCCAATGGGACACCTGCGTTATATGCTGCACGGCTGATCAGGTGGCCGGCAACAGGGGATGTCATAAAGATAAATACGATTCCCAGGATAAGCCTTGAGTTGAAATGCCCTTCTTCTGCATAAAAATAAAGGAAGGTCCCAAGCAGAACGGACATGACACCCAATGTAGCGGCTTTGGAGGCGGCGTGGTTACGTGTGTATACATCAGGCAGCCTGATTACTCCAAAAGCCGCTACAAGGCTGAGAAAGGCCCCTATCAGGATCAGGACTATGATGATGATTCTAATGATTTCGATCACGTTCAATAATAACCCCCTTTTCCAGATATTTCGAGAAGGCTACCGTGCCGATGAATGCAAGGATACCGATCAGCAGGATGATCTCCAGGAAAGCATTGGTTTTCAGCAAGATGGAAATGAGTGCAATGACAGCTACGAGATTGATCCCGATGGCATCGAGTGCCACGATTCTGTCAGGGATGGTTGGCCCCTTGATTACACGGTAGATAAGGCCGACCATGCTAACGGAAATGCAGAGCAGCGAAATTTGTACAATCACTTCCAGCATCACTTGCTCACCTCCATGATTGCTTTTTCAAAAGAATTCTTGATGCTGCTGACCGATTCATGGACATCCCCTATATCCATGGCGTGGATATAAAGGATTCTATTATCATCGGAAACATCAATGACCAGCGTTCCCGGCGTTAAAGTGATCAGTCCCGAAAGGACCGTGATTTCCCAGTCCTCGGTCAGCTCTGTTTCAAGAGCAAAGATGCCGGGCCTGATATCAAGCTTTGGCTTCAGGATTACCTTCAGTATGGCAATATTGGATAATATCAGCTCCCTCATAAAGATCAGCAGCAGATTCAGGACAGCCGCGACCCGGAGCAGATAAAAGCGTGAATCGAAGAACCGCCTGAATGCAAAGATGATCAGCAGCCCGAAGAAATAGCCGACAAGGAATGTTACCGGGTCATAAGAGACCTTAAGGAACATCCATACAAATGCTAAAAAGAAATTCAATAAAATTTGAAATGCCATATCATTACTCCTTTAAGACTGCATTGATATAGATATTTGGGTCCGAAAGAGTTTCAGCAGCCTGCGAGATATAAGGATAGATCACTTCTGTCCCGACTCCCATAAATACAGACAGGGCAGTGAGCATTACCGGAGCAATGAGCAATGTCCTTACAGGAGCTTTATCTTCATTTTTGTAGGAGCGGGGATTTCCCCAGAATCCATTGATGAAGATTTTCATGACTGAGAACAGTACCAGGAGGCTTGATAGAAGGACGATTCCTGCACCCCAATAGCGGCCGGCTTCAAATCCTCCCTGGACGATCAGGAGCTTTCCAATGAAGCCGCTGAGCGGAGGAATCCCCGCAAGGGCAAGTGCCGCAATGAAATAGGTCCAGGCAAGCCCGGGGTACCTTTTGATCAGCCCGCTGATATGGCGGAGGTTGCTTGTCCCCGTAATGCTGATGATGATTCCGACAAGCAGGAAGAGCGCTGCTTTAATGATCATATCGTGAATGATATAAAAGAGCGACCCGGCCAGTGAATCCGGAGTCATTGCCGCAATCCCGAATACGATGACCCCCACGGCCACAACAATATTGTAAATGATGATTCTTTTGACGTCCCAGTATGCAACTGCCCCTATCACCCCGAGGATGATGGTCAGCACTGCGAGTATACTGAGAATTTCATGAGTATACCCCTGGTCATGATAAAAGAAGAGAGTATACGTCCGCATGATGGAGTAGACTCCTACCTTGGTCAGCAGGGCGCCGAAGACGGCCATGACCGGGATGGGCGGTGCATAGTAAGAGCCCGGAAGCCAAAAGTAAAGCGGGAATATGGCGCCCTTCAGTCCGAACACGATAAGGAACAGAACTGCGACCACCGTCAAAATGCCAGGCTGCCCGAACGCTGCGATTTTCACGGAAATATCGGCCATGTTCAGGGATCCTACAATAGAATATAAATAGCCTACTGCAATGACGAACAAGGCTGATGATATGACGTTCACAAGAATATACTTGATGGATTCCCGAAGCTGGATCTTCGTCCCGCCGAGAACGATCAGGACATATGATGCCATGAGCATCACTTCGAAGAAAACAAACAGATTGAAAATATCCCCTGTAGTGAATGCCCCGTTGACGCCGACGATCAGAAACTGGAATACAGGGTAATAATAAAATTTCTCGCGGTCAATGCCAATGGATCTGAAAGAATAAATCAGGCAGGCCAGGGATATCAGGCTTGTTGTCAAAACAAGCAGGGCAGAAGCCATATCAGATACCAGCGTGATTCCGTAGGGCGCCTCCCAGCTGCCCAGATCGACTGTCTGAATGCCGTCATTGTGCACCTTCTGCACAAGCACGAAGGCAGCAGCAGCCGTGACACCGGCAGATATCCCGGAAACCCAGCGCTGTGCAGGGACATTTTTAGCGAGAAAGATTAAAAGGATCGCTGTTGCCAGCGGGATTAGAATGGGAAGCATTAATAAGTTAGTCATTTCCTTCTTTTCCTCTCAATCTTTCCATATTATCTGTGCCAAGTTCCTGGTAGGCGCGGTAGGCCATAACCAGGAAGAAGGCTGTAACGCCAAAGCTGATAACGATGGCAGTAAGGATCAGGGCCTGAGGAATGGGATCGGCATATTTTTCAGCATGCTCCCCCAATAATGGCGGATTTCCCCTCTTCAAGCCCCCCATGGTAATCAATAGAAGATGGGCGCCATGGCTTAAAAGGCCTGTTCCAATAATGATTCTGAGCAAGCTTTTTGAAAGCATCAGATAAGTGGCAGACATAAACAGAATGCCAATGAGAACGGACATTAATATCTCCATTATTCATCCTCCCCTATTGTTTGAATAATGGTCATTGTAACTCCGACAACGACAAGGAATACACCGGTATCGAACAGTACTGCCGTGTGCAGGGAAGTTTTCCCGAGCAGCGGCAGATAGACATCATTAAAGGCGTGTGTCAGAAAAGGGACATTGAACAGCAGAGCGCCTGCCCCTGTTCCGACAGCAAACAAAAGCCCCGTAGCAATCATATATTTATAGTCGATCGGCAGAATATTTGCGACTGTCTTCATATCAAAAGCGAGCAGGAGCAGCACGATGGCACCGGATGTCATCAACCCGCCGACAAACCCGCCGCCCGGATAATAGTGGCCGGCAAAGAACAGATGGATTGAAAACAGGATGATGATGAACAGGGCGACCTTCGTCACTGTCTGCAGTATGATATCGTTCGTTTTCACCCTTCATTCCTCCTTGCCAGGCGGAGCTTGATCATCGCGAAGATGCCGAGGGCGGCAATCCCGAGAACGCATATTTCAAACATGGTATCAAAGCCCCTGAAGTCAACCAGTATCACGTTGACCATATTTTTTCCTGCTGCTTCTTTATAAGTATTTTCAACATAATAGCCTGCAATAGATTCAACAAGCTTATTGCTGTGTGCAGAAAGGGCGATCAGCGTGACGATGGCGCCAACCCCAATCGATACTGCAAGATTGACTGCTTTAAAGCGGATTCTCTCTTCATTCCGCTTCAGCTTCGGCAGGTGATAGAAGCAAAGCAGGAATAGCGAGACAGACACAGTTTCAATGACAAGCTGCGTCAAAGCAAGGTCTGGCGCCCTGAATAACACAAAGAACAGAGCTACTGTATATCCGACTGCACCGAGCAGGATAATCGATGTCAGCCTTGACTTGGCAAACAGGATAGATATGGATGCAGCGGCAATGATCAGCGCCAGCAGCACTTCATAGAAGCCGATTGAAGACAGATCATTTGTGCTCAGCTTAAAGGCATTCTTCCAGACAAGCGTCGTGCCAAGCAGCAGAATAAAGAATGTAAAGATGTACACAAGATATGTCCGGATAAACCCGTTCATATAGGTTCTTGTCAGGTTTGATGAGAAGGTCTGCATGCCTTCTATTCCGCCATCATAAAAGCGGTTGAGTGCAAGCTTCTCCGGGAACAGATCATAAATCTGGCGCCATTTGTCCAGTGTAGTATAAAGCAGTACTCCGAAAGCAATGACCCCAAGCGTCATGAAAAGCTCTGGAGTGAAGCCGTGCCAGAATGAAATATGCACGTCAAACACAAGGCCAGGCATGATCACTCCAAGGGCTGGAGCGATAATGGTGCTTGACAGGATATTCGGGAAGAATCCGATGATAACGACCAGTGAAGCCAGGATGATCGGCGAAATAAGCATGCCGAAAGGAGCTTCATGCGGTTTTTTATCGAGCTTTTCAGGCTGGAACTTTCCTGTGAATGTCTTAAATACCAGCACCATGCTGTAAATGAACGTAAACACGCTTGCAATCCAGGCAAGCACTGGGAATAAAATACCCCATGTATCCAGATTGAAGATATCCACTTCAAGAATGTTGACCATTCCGGTAAAGAACATTTCCTTGCTGAGGAACCCATTAAATGGAGGCAGGCCGGCCATTGAAAAGGCTCCAATCATTGCAAGGGTAAAGGTAATCGGCATAAAGCTCATTAGTCCGCCGAGCTTGCGGATATCCCTGGTCCCGGTTTCATGGTCAACGATGCCGACCACCATAAAGAGGCTTCCTTTAAAGGTGGCATGGTTGATCAAATGAAACACTGCCGCAGTTGTAGCTATCGTATATAGGCTGTCTTCCACGGTATCGTAATGCAGGGCAGCTGCACCAACTCCGAGGAGGGACATGATCAGTCCGAGCTGGCTGATGGTTGAAAAAGCAAGGATCCCTTTGAGGTCTGTCTGCTTGACGGCAGAAAAGGAACCCCAGAACAGCGTAACGATCCCGAAGGATGCCACAAGCCACAGCCAGATGCCGGACTCTGCAAAGACCGGGCTCATCCTGGCTACTAAATAGATGCCTGCTTTTACCATTGTCGCAGAATGGAGGTATGCACTGACAGGCGTCGGCGCCTCCATTGCGTCAGGAAGCCAGATATGAAACGGGAATTGTGCCGATTTTGTAAAAGCGCCCAGCAGGAAACAAAGCAGAGCAGGGACAAAGTACGGCTTTTCCATGATTTCAGAGGCCATCGGGACGATTTCGGAAATAGAGAAAGTTCCTGTCATCAGATAAAGCAGGATGATCCCGCCCAGCATAGCCAGTCCGCCAAGTACCGTGATCATCATCGATTTCTGGGCGCCGTAGCGGGACTTTTCCCTGTGGTACCAATAGCCGATCAGCAGGAAAGAAGAAAAGCTGGTCAGCTCCCAGAAAGCATACATGACTATCAGGTTATCGGATAGGACAACTCCCAGCATAGCCCCCATGAACAGGAGCAGATAAACATAAAAGGTGTTGAGCTTTTCTTTTTCCTTAGAAAGATAATAAATGGAATACAGCACCACTAATGCTCCGATGCCTGTGATTAAAAGGGCGAAAAGCAGCCCGAGGCCATCGACCCTGGCTGTAAAATCGATCCCGAAGGATGGAATCCAGGAAAGGGTCCTGCTTACTGCCCCATTCGCTTTTGTTTCCGGCAGATAGCTGATGAAATAGCTGAAAAGCAGGATGGGCAGGGGCAATAGGAACCACCCGGTATGTATTTGCCTGAAATATTTATAGAAGAATGGTATAAATATGGCAAACAATAATGGCGAGACAATCGCCAAATGCAGCAAAGACAACAATATGACCTCCTTTTTAATTGTAAGCGCACAGAATTGGTGCATGTGAGTCCTTGTCAGGAAGAAATTGATACATATCAAAGGCCTTTTCCCATTTGCGGCTGAAAGTATTCCAGGCTTGTGAAGAAAAGCTGTAAGCAGAGACGCGTATGTATACAATTATCTCCAATCTTTGTTATAAGATGCTCCGCACTTTATCTGCTCTAAGTTATGCCAGGGGAAAAAAATTCCTCCCGGAGACTGCCTCTGAACAAATTATAACCTAAATGGCACGGTCGTGCATTTGAGGAAACCTTATGCCGCAAGGATTCTCCCAACTTTATTAAATAGGTAGAAACAGGTTGGAAACCGGAAAAAATTTCGAAAAAAATCTGTATAAACTTAATAAAATGCATGCAAACTACGGGTAGGTGGTGGTTATGATGCATAAAAAAATACTCGCATCCATAATCCTCTTTGGGTTTTTGTTTGCCGGTGCATGGGTGCTGGAAGCAAAGGATAAAAGAGAATTTTTTTACTCTGATACAGAAGAAGAAATGGTAGAGGTTATGCCGGCTGAATCTGGCCAGGGCCCTGATAAGAGAAAGATAAAAGCATTTGAATCAAGGGAATATGTAAGGGTGGAAGCAGGAGTGGATGTTCTGCCCCATAAATAAAGAGAGGATGAAATAGTTCATCCTCTCTTAAGCCTGGCCGGCTGTCCCGGAGACTGACCTGCTTTTATTATGAAAAATCATGATCAGGACCGGTACTATGATAATGGCGGATAGCAGAAGCAGAAGCAGTGCAAGCGAGGCAGGTGTCAGCACTTTTGTGAAATCATGCATATATTCTTTGAAAAACTGTTCCACCCCGGAATTCCCCATCACATCTACAGAAGACAGGAATTCCTTCTTTTCAAGATCATAATAATACATTTCTCTTTTCTTAAAAAAGAAAATGGAATCGCGCTTTAATTCGAATTCAGTAAAAGCGACAGCGATCTTTGTGGAATATTCCTCAATCTTTTCCTCATTTTCCGGTGTGGCAGTTTCATCTGTCTGGATGATCTTTACCACGTCTCCATTCATTGTGATAAAGTCCTTGATTTCTGCTGAATCTTCATGATAATAGTGGACTGTACTTTGCATGTGATCTTCCAATGCCCCTTTGAATTCCTGCATCTCTTTTGGTGTGGACGCTGCCGGCCAATTCCAGGCAAACAGGAGGCAGGCTGTCAGCAAAGACGCGGGCAGGCAGATTCTCATTCTTTTCATTTTAAATCCCCCTTAATGTTAGCGCTTTCATTTTTTATTATCTTATTAAATGACTGCAGCTTTTAGAGCAGCTTTTTTGCCGGTTCCTTTTGTGCGGCCTGTACATCCGGCCGGACCAGCCGATAATGTTATTAGGGAATCTGTGACTAAGGGGGCTTCATATGAAAAATAAGTATTTGACCAGCTATTTCCCTTTAATGGCGATTTTGTTATTCAGTTTGTCTTTTTCGGCCATAGCGGAGAAGGGACTGCTGGGCTGGCTTTCGGGAATTGGTGTATATGAAGGCATGAAAGAGTTCTTTCCGGAGGCTGGCATAAAGCTTGCATTGCTCATCATCTGTATGGCCTGCTGCTTTATGATTTTTGCTGCCTTGAAGCTGATTGCAGACACCATCAACGGCCTTTCCCTGCTTTTCTTTTCGAAAGATGAAAGCGGAGAAGCAATCGCGAAAAGCCGGAGCGGATCAGTTATATATCTGGCCGGCGGTGCGCTGTCGCTTTTTAGCTTTTTCAGCTTTTACACTATGGCGGGAATTTTTCTTGCAGCGACTGTCATTTATTTCATTTACTTTGTCTATATTTCAGGCAGTTCCATCTCTCTGGCTGGACTGATCGGGATCATCTTCTTCCAGGTCATATCCTGGGCTTCTCTGCTTTCCATCCTTTTGTTTATAACATTGAAGCTATATAACAGCGTGATGGCTAGCCTTCCTGTATAGAGTACACAGCAAAAGCAGCAGAGTGCTTAATGCATCTCTGCTGCTTTATTTTAAGATAGCCTTCCAGATTAATAAGTGCGGAGCGAGCTTTTCGTATGATTCCATGCTTTCCGGCTGATCTTTGCCTACCCAAACTGCTGCCGTATATTCATCAGTGAGCCCCGCAAACCAATAATCTTTATAATCATTGGTGGTTCCTGTCTTGCCTCCTGTATAACCTCCTGGAAAATAGGCTTTCCTGCCGGTCCCAGATGAGATTGTTTCCTGCAGCAGCAGTCTCATCTTATCTATAGTTTCTTTGCTCCAGATTCTCACTGGCTGCTCTTCCCATGCATACAGCAGTTTGCCGTTTTTATCTGTGATCTTTTGGATGGCTCTTGGCGGCTGATAAAAGCCCTCATTGGCAAAAACGGTATACGCCCCTGCGAGTTCAAGGGGGGACACCCCCCTGCTGAATCCGCCGATTGCAGCAGCAAGGGACTGGTCTGCTTCCCCTACTTCACTGAATCCGAATTGATCCAGATCCTTGAAGCCTTCATCTATTCCTATCATGCTCAGCAGCCTGACCGCAGGAGTATTATAGGAGTGGATAAAGGCTTGTTCCAGGCTCACCTTTCCATAATTTTTACCGCTGTAATTATGGGGGCAATAGCCGCTGATGCAGAGTGGGCCGGCATCCACCTTGGAATTTACTGCTGTGTGTGCCCTTTCCAGATAAGGGGCATACACAAGCAGAGGCTTGATGGCAGAGCCTGGCTGCCTGAAGGCCTGGTACCCTCTGTTGAAGTCATATTTCCTGTAATCCCGCCCGCCTGTAAGGGCAGCCAGCCCTCGGGTGCTGCTTTTGACGACTGCGGCAGCTGCTTCTGCCTCCTGATCAGGCAGATGGGCAGCAGCTGCATCCACAGCTTTTTGCTGCAGTGAAGGATCCAGTGAAGTGTGAATGATCACTCCGGATTGGAGGACCTGCTCCACTTTGCTATCCAGCTCTTCCTCTGAATCAGAGGGGATGCCTTCACTGATCCTGATCAATTCTTTCAGTTCAGCCCCGGCATAGGTTGTGTAATCCGGAAAAAGATCGACCCGGTCTGAAAGTGTGAAGGCAATCCTTTCGCCTTTAAGAGCCTTTGCCTCTTCGGGGGATATCTCTTCTTTCTCAGCAAGAACATCAATCAGCAGCTCCTGCCTTTTCTTCGTCCTGTCAAAGTGTTTGGACGGGTTATACAAGGCAGGATTGTTCGGGATGGCAGCCAAAAAAGCCAGCTGGGCATTGGTAAGATTCACGGCGGACGTTTGAAAATAAACCTGTGAAGCTGCCTCGATTCCGTATGCCCCATTTTGGAAATAGATGCTGTTTAAATAATAGGATAATATTTCTTCTTTGGAATACGTCCTCTCCATTTGGTAGGCATACAGCAGCTCTGTCAGCTTGCGGTTATATGTCTGCTCATGGGTCAGGTACAGGTTCCTGGCCAGCTGCTGTGTAATCGTGCTCCCGCCTTCCTCAATTGTGCCGTTATCTGCATTTGCAGCCAAGGCTCTGCCAATCGCAGCCAGATCGAATCCTTTATGCTCATAAAACCGCTCATCTTCCGAAGCAATCATCAGCTTCTTCAAAAATTCGGGAATATCTTCAGCAGCAAGCGGAATGCGGTTATAGGGAGTAAAGATTTCAGAAATCACACGGCCATCCTGATCAGTCATCAGGCTGGTCTGTGGAAATGATGCTGCATTAGTCACTTCAATCCTGCTGTCCAAAAAGCGGGGAAGGCTTTCCAGGCGGCTGGCCTCATCGGCCGCTTTATACACAGACAGCACAAAGAAAGGCAGGATGAAGGCGATTGTCAGATATCCCGTCAGTGTTTTCATGCCGGCTTCTCCGTTTCTTATGTAAGATATGCTATTCATGCCAGTTTCATAAATGGTGATATAGGTATTATCGGCATCATTCATTTTTTTGTGAGAATGATAAAATATAAAAGCAAGAAAGTTATTTGCGGAATAGTTAAAATACTTTTCTTTAATGATATAATAAATGGTAAATGATGTAATATAAATCAGGGAGGAGGGATGGTGATGAAAGACGGCAATCACTGCTTATTTATTGATTTTGAATTTACCATGCCAGAAAGAAACGAAAAGTTCAAAGGATTTTCTCCGGAGATCATCGAGGCAGGCGCCGTTTCTGTACTAAATGGGGCAATACTGGAGCAGTTCTCCTCTTTTGTGGCTCCCATCCATTTTCCGGAACTGTCTGAAAGATGCAAGTCTTTTTTACATATCAGCCAGGAGCAGGTGGATAAGGGGATTTCATTTGCGGACCTGATCTGCAGACTTGAGCAGATGGGCGGCAATAATGCTGATGAAATTGTAACCTGGGGCAATATGGATATGAAGGTGCTCCGCCAGAACTGCAGCCAGGCCGGGACCGCTTTTCCGTTTAAGGGGAAGGAAGTTGATTTGTCGATGGAGTATAAACGTTTTTTTGGCGATCAAAACCAAACTGGCCTATGGAAAGCGGTGAAGGAATATGGAAAGGAAGGAACAGGCAGGCACCACCGGGCACTGGATGATGCCCTGACAACCTATAAAATCTATCAGCTTGTAGAAAAAGATAAAAAATATCTCCAAAACCACGAGCCCACGACCATTGGTGACAGGATTGACCTTTCCAAGCTTTTAAACCGCTTTGCATAAAAGCCAAACCCGCAGTTGGATTTGGCTTTTGCTGATTTTATTTGAAATAATCGGCTTCCAGCCGCTCCGCATTCTCGAGGGAGAGCTTCGCCCAATCAGAATCTTCCTCTAAGAGCCCGCTTTTCATTTTATCCAATGCAAGCTTAAGAGAAGCTTCATAGTCCGGGATGATTCCTTCATATGTCCTGACCATCTGCTTCGGAACATTTGTCTGCTCTCTGTATGCAAGCGCCCTCCGCTCATGAAACATCATGACATCTGTCTGCTTAGGATTATGAAGATCCCCCTGCATCGGATGCTTTTCGACAGCAAGCACCCTGACAAGATAATGCTGAGGCCGTATATCCGTAATTTCCCCAATATATTTCCCTGTTTTATATATAGCTGTCACCTGAGCTCCCACCTGGAATTCACTCAAAGCTGTCCCCTCCTTTATAGCTTTTGTTCCCATTATGCCCGAATTTTTTTGAAAAACAAAGTGCAAAGCAAGAGGAAATCCAGTAATCTATAAGAAAAGCGGAAGGGGCCAGCTCCTGCAGATGGACAGAGGAAAAGCGGGGGCCCCATGCCTATCAGCAATAATAGAGGAGGACTGAATCATGAAAAAGAATTTCATATACCTTTTCCTTGCAGCAGTGATGATGCTTTTGGCTGCGTGCGGAACAAGCACTGATCAAAACAGCGGTGCCGGCAAGGAAGGTGGAGGGGCATCAGAAGGAACCCAAGGTGAACAGACCGAACAGGCCGCAGAGGAGAAGAGTGCTGAGGGAGGCTATCCGCAGCTTACAGCGGAAGTTGGGGAAAATGAACGCCTCGTGGAAATGGAGACATCAATGGGGACTATTAAGATCAAGCTTTTCCCTGATCATGCTCCAAAGGCTGTAGAGAATTTCATCACCCATAGTGAAGAGGGCTATTATGACGGACTTATCTTCCACAGGGTCATCAATGACTTTATGATCCAGGGAGGAGATCCGGACGGGACAGGCATGGGCGGAGAAAGCATCTACGGGCAGCCATTTGAGGATGAGTTCTCAGATAAGCTGTATAACCTCCGCGGTGCTTTGTCCATGGCGAACAGCGGCGCAAACACGAACGGAAGCCAATTTTTCATCGTCCAAAAGAGTACATCAGAAGCGGGCATGAAGGAACAGATGGAAAAAGCAGGATATCCAGAAGAAATCGTTGCAGCTTACGATAAGGGAGGGACCCCTTGGCTGGATTCCCGCCACACTGTCTTTGGCCAGGTGATCGAGGGAATGGAAATCGTCGATGAAATTGCAGCTGCCGAAACAGATGAATCTGACAGGCCGGTTGAAGACATAAAAATCAAGGAGATAAAGGTCATTAAGTAGCCGCTTGGACAGGACAGGCCCAGCTGATATAATAAGGCTGACCACTGCTTTTGGCAGAAAGGAAGAAAACAATGATCCAGGCTTATATTTTGTCTTTGTTCCTATATTTCCCGGAAGATAAATCGGAGTATATTCCGGCATCCATAACGTTTACAATATTCCTGATTGGAGCCATCATCGCCATGCGCCTGATCATCAGGGCTTCAAAACGCGAGGAAAAAAAGGCTAAAGAGCTGGAAAATCAAATCATGAAGCAGGATAGCCTGCAAAAAAAGAACAGCTGACCTGAGCTGTTCTTTTTTGTGCCATTTAATTTATATCAGGAAAAAGCTAGTTTCAGCCGCTTCAGTCCTTCCTCGAGAGTTTCACGCGGGCAGGCAATATTCATCCGGACAAATCCTTCGCCGCCTGGTCCGTATTTCGTGCCAGGCTCAAGCGCAATCCTGCCTTTTTCAATGAGAAGGGCATTAAGCTCTTTATCCGGCAGTGAGAGATTCCGGCAGTCAAGCCACATCAGGTATGTCGCTTCAAGATCCATAACCTTGACTGAAGGAAGCTCCCTTTCTATGAAGCTCCGGGCGATTTCGTAATTTTCCTGCAGATATGATAAGAGCTGATCCAGCCAGTCACGTCCATGCCAATAAGCAGCCTCCAGGGCGGTGATGCCAAAAATGTTCAAAGTGAAAAAGCCCTGCTGTGCCTGGACAGCCTTGAATTTCTCGCGAAGCTGCTCATTGGGTATGATGACGGCTGACGATTGCAGCCCGGCAATATTGAAAGTCTTGCTCGGTGCAATGAGTGTAATGGAAATATCCCGGAATTCTGTGGAAAGAGATGCAATCGGAATATGAATGTGCGGCGAAAACACCAGATCTGAATGGATTTCATCTGAGAGAATCAGGCACCCGTATTTTGCGCATAATTCCCCGATTTTCAATAGCTCATCTTTTGTCCAAACCCGGCCGCCGGGGTTATGGGGATTGCAGAGCAAGAAAAGCTTAATGCCCTTTTTCAGCTCTTCCTCGAATCGTTGGAAGTCGATTTCATAGCGCTGTTCCACTAGTTCAAGCGGAGAGTTGACGACCATGCGCCCGTTTTTTTCAATCATCTCAAAGAAAGGCGTGTAAACAGGAGACTGGAGCATGATTTTATCTCCCGGACTTGTGACTGCCTGGATGGCAATGCTGATGGATGGGACCACTCCTGGGCTGTATAACACCCATGACCTGCCTATTTCCCAGCCGGATTGACTCTTCTGCCACTGCTGGACGGCTTCAGATGCAGAAGGGGGGACAAATGTGTAGCCGAAGACCTCGTGGCTGGCCCGTTTGCTTATTGCATTCTGTACTTCTTCAGGAGGTTCGAAGTCCATATCTGCCACCCACATAGGAAGCACATCCGAAGAACCAAATACATCTTTAGTCAGCTCCCACTTCACAGAAGCTGTTTCATATCTGTTGATTGCTTTATGAAAGTCATATTTTCTCATGATAACCTCCTGGATTGCAGTTCTCTGTCCTGATACTCTTATGATAAGATATGGTCAGGCAAAATTAAATCAAAAAGGTGGTTTTAAATGGAAGTCCAGGTTATGCACATGATGATGTACCAGGCTCTGGATCAATGGGATCCTTTCCGCTGCGGAGAAGGGAATTATGATACTGAGATAGCAGACGCAATCCACGCCGTCCATGATTTGGACAGCCCCGATAAACTCGCACGTAAAATCCAGGGCATATACGAATTTTCCTTCGAAAGCATCATCCCTTTGGAGCAGTGCAAAAAGATGGCTGAAACACTCCTTGTTATTAAAAACAGCGGGAGCTGCACTATATAAACCATATAAGTTGAAGAATGGCCGGCACCTGAAGGGTGTCCGGCCTGTTTTTATGGCTCTGTTAAAATTGAGCGGACCTTCCCGGACCTGAATGAATGGCAGGATGAAAAATAAGCGGAGAAATTCCCCCTATTTTCGAAAAAAACGCTAAAAACAGCTCAAATAGACGGAGAAATTCCGGCTATCAACCCAAAAAACAGAAAAATGGGCAACTTCGCTCTGCTTAAGCGGAAAATTTCCGCTTATTTATCCTTACTCCTGCCATATTCAACAGCTTAACCGGAGAATCTCCGCTTATTTTAAGGCTTGCTGGTCACTACAGTATGGATAAGACTTCCTGTTTTATATATCTTTTAATCAAATTATAAAAGGGTGTATTTTTACTCCGATTACTGTCCAGCAGCTGTGACTGCCCCACAAGGTCACAAGCCAAACAAGGCAAAGAACGCGTTTACGGAAGGTTTGTCTTGAAGCCCAGGGGAAGCTGGTCATGCAGACGCTGCGACAACACGTGGCGTTCATTGGCCTGGGTTCCTTAAAGGTGACAAAGGCTTTATTATGATTTGGCGCAAATAAATGCCTTCATATGGCTGTATACTTCTTCCGGCCGTTCTTCCGGTACAAGATGGCCGGTGTCTTTGAGGACGATGAGCCTTGAGTTTGGCAGGTCGCTGTCCAGCCTTTTTCCAATGGTGAGCGGAACAACCCTGTCATGCTCGCCCCATATAAGGAGGCAGGGAGTGTCGATCTCTTTCAATGCCTTTTGATCCAAGTCGCCTTCTCTGTGCCTGATCATCCGGGTCAAAGCCTTGAAGATATCATCCTCCATAAAAGGAGCCAAATAGCCGTACATCATTTCATCAGTGATCATGCTATGGTCATGGACAACCTGCCTTAAATTCTGGCGCACGCCAGAGCGCTGCAGATACAGCTTTACATACAAATGGAAGTAGGGGAGGTAGCTCGACAGGATCAGCGGCATCTTTGATTTAGGCAAATAGCTTGAGCTGCAGAGAAGGATGGCTTTTTTTATGAGATCGGGATATTGGCGGGCCACATTGAGCGATATCTGCCCTCCCATTGAATGGCCTGCAATTGTGACTTGTCCGAGACCCAGTTTTTCAAGAAATTGCATGACTGTCTGGGCGGTATTTTTGTAGGAATAATTATACTGATCCGATTTTCCGCTTTTTCCGAACGGGGGCAGATCAATGGAGATTACATGAAAATCTTCCTGCAGAAAAGGAATCAGCCTCCTGAAGCTGAAGGAGGAGGAAAGAAAGCCGTGCAGGAGGACGATGGTCTCCTTTGAGGGGGCCTGTCCGTATTGTTCATAATAAATTGTATTCCCGTTCACTACAATTTCATCTGTCTTAAAGGCTTGCATATTACCCTCACTCCTATGAAAGATGGTATTGCCTGGAAGGCTTTATTCAAAGATAAGAAAGTAAATATATTTTCAGCTTCATCTGTCCAGCTGCTGCATCTGCACCCTCGAGGCCAGAAGAAGCTGGTCATGCAGACGCTGGCACAGGACAGGGCGTTCATAGTCTGCGTTCCTTTTGAAGCAAGGCGCTCGCGCTTTTCTGTTATATCATTCCCCTTTCATTGCCCTTCACACATCACTGGAAAAATTATTTTAGAAAAATAATAGAAAAGTGAGATTTATTATTCCGCTGATTTTGCTATAATGTAAATATTTTAAACGGGAATGGGAGGAAGGTCCATGAGACTGAGTGAGAAAGAGCTTGAAATTGTTGAAATACTGGAAAAAGACGCACGCACCCCGCTTGAGGATGTGGCGAAAATGGCCGCGATCTCTGTTGATGAGGCGGCAGCGCTGCTGGAAAAACTGGAGCAGTCCCGGGTGATTGTCCGATATACCTCTGCAGTGGACTGGGCCAGGATTGACGGCCATGAGGGCGTAACCGCTATGATTGATGTAAAGGTGACCCCCAAAAGGGGAGTCGGCTTTAACGAGGTCGCACAGCGGATATACCGGTATAAGGAGGTAAGCTCAGTTTACCTGATGTCCGGGGCCTACGACCTGTCTGTCATTGTGGAAGGGCGTTCCATGAATGAGGTTGCCCGGTTTGTATCAGAGAAGCTTTCGACCCTGGATTCAGTGCTGTCAACCACCACTCATTTTATTCTGAAAAAGTATAAGCATGATGGAACAATTTTTGACCAGGCAGACGAAGATAAAAGAATTGTGGTATCGCCGTGATGAAAACGAAAACTTATATATCCGCTAAGGTCGACCAGCTTAAGCCTTCAGGCATCAGGCGTTTCTTCGATCTGGCGGCAGGTATGGAAGGCGTCATTTCCCTTGGTGTAGGCGAGCCGGATTTCGTGACCCCCTGGTCAGTCAGGGAGGCAGCGATCCTGTCGCTGGAGCAGGGGTATACCTCCTACACTGCGAATGCCGGCCTGCTTGAACTAAGGCAGGAAATTGCCTCTTACATGGGGAAAAGCTTTGGCGTCCAATATGAACCAGAATCTGAAATCATCGTCACAGTAGGGGCAAGCCAGGCAATCGATATCGCTTTAAGAGCCATCTTGGATCAAGGGGACGAAGTAATTGTGATCGAGCCTTGCTTCGTATCTTATGCTCCGCTTGTAAGCCTGGCGGGCGGGACTCCTGTTTCTGTCCAGACAAGAAAGGAGGACGATTTCAAAATCCTCCCTTCCCAGCTGGAACAGGCGATAACGCAGCGGACAAAAGCGATTCTTCTATGCTCTCCCAATAATCCTACCGGAACGATGCTGTCGGGCAAAGAACTGGAGGCCATAGCGGCTGTTGCTGAAAAGCATGATCTGCTCGTCCTGTCAGATGAAATCTATGCAGAGCTCGTCTATGATGAGGAATATACAAGCTTTGCCAGCATCAGCGGGATGAAGGAAAGGACTTTATTGATTTCAGGATTTTCGAAAGGCTTTGCCATGACGGGCTGGAGGCTTGGGTTTATTTGTGCGCCGAAGGAGATATCCCAGGCTATGCTGAAAATTCACCAGTACAGTATGATGTGTGCTCCGACCATGGCGCAGTTTGCCGCTCTGGAAGCGCTGAGGACAGGCAGGGGCGATGTGGAAAGCATGCAAAAAAGCTACCGGCGCCGCCGCAATTATTTTGTTCAGTCCCTCGAGGATGTCGGGCTGCCGTGCCATATTCCCGGCGGTGCTTTCTATGCCTTTCCTTCCATTGAAGGAACAGGATTAACTTCTGAGCAGTTTGCGGAACAGCTTCTGCTGGAGGAAAAGGTAGCCGTCGTTCCAGGGAATGTCTTTGGGGAGAGCGGGGAAGGGCATATCCGCTGTTCTTATGCATCATCCATGGAACAGCTGCAGGAAGCCGTAAAAAGAATCGGCCGATTCCTTGAAAACAGAAAATAAAAAAAGGGATACCCATCAGGATATCCACTTCAAAAAGGGGGGGAATACTAGAAAGCTTATGTTTTAAGCTTTTCCGGATTCCCCCTTTTGTATACATAGAAACTCAGAAAAATATTTTAATTATGATCTCAATTAAGTTTATCTCGCTGCCTGGATCGCATCCATCATCCTCAAAAAATTTTCTTTTCCCATTTTCTTCGCATTTTTTAAAATCATTTTTGCATCGTGTATGCCTGTTTCTAAAAGGAGCTGCTCCAGTTCAGGATCCAGTCCTGTCTGGCAAGCTGTGAAACCATGCTCCAACAGCTCGGATGCCGGCACGTCCAGGATCGTTGAGATTTTTAAGATGGTCTGGGTGTCAGGCTGCTGGCAGCCGTTTTCGTATTTTTCGATAGTGCTTGTGCCTATTCTAAGCTTTACAGCCAATTCCTGCTGAGTCAGATTCAACCTTTCTCTATTCTGCTTAATAGCAAGACCGATTGCGGACATTTGCACCCACCCTTTCACAGAATGATCTTACACACTTATTTTACTGCGGAATCAGATAGATGAAATTTGAGATCCTTGTATTTTTTGTTACAGTTCGATAAATGTTATTAATAACAGCTTTAAGAAAAGGAGATGCGGCACTCAAGAGAGAGCAACCGTAATTGAGTGCTCTTAAGCCAGACTTCTGATAACTCCTGAAGTGCCAGTACCTGATGGCATATACAATGGTCATTTTCTCCAAAGGATTGCTTTGATAAAAAGGATGATGTATGATATAATTTTTAATTGCGTATAATCGACGAAAATAAATAGGTATTAGGAGTGTTCATATGTCAGAGAAAATCGAAGTAGGCAGCGTATTAACAGGAAAGGTTACTGGAATCCAGCCTTACGGCGCATTCGTTGCTCTTGATGAAAATACACAAGGTTTGGTTCACATTTCTGAAATTACTCACGGGTATGTAAAGGATGTTAACGAGCACCTGAAGGTTGGAGATGAAGTAAACGTAAAGGTTCTTTCAGTGGATGAAGCTGCAGGAAAGATCGGTTTATCTATCCGGGCAACTGAAGAAGCACCAGCTGAAGCTGCTGATGCAAAAGCAAGAAAGCCTCGCAAACCACGCCAGGCTGCAGCGATTCAGTACAATGATTCTGATTCTTCCCAGGGTTTCAACACGCTCAAGGATAAGCTTCAAGAGTGGATTGACCAGTCACAGCGCTAATCTGTTATACGAGAGAAGGCCCG